>NZ_RAWR01000165.1:0-24723 GCF_003986945.1 Corallococcus sp. AB018
CCTCTCCCCGGCCCCGACCGGAGCCCCGCCGCCCAAGAAGGGTGGCTTCGGCGCCGCGCTGTGGCGCTGGACGAAGCGGCTCCTGGTGCTGGGCGCCGTCGGGCTGGTGCTCATCATCGGCGTGTGCGTGGGCACGTACGTCTACTTCAGCCGCGACCTGCCCTCCGTGGAGTCGCTGCGCAACTACCAGCCGCCGCAGGTGACGAAGGTGACGTGCGCGGACGGCTCGCTCTGCGCGGAGTACGCGCTGGAGCGCCGCACGCTCGTCCGCATGGAGGACCTGCCCCCGCACGTGCGCAACGCGTTCCTCGCCGCCGAGGACGCGGACTTCTACAAGCACGAGGGCCTGGACCCCTTCGGCATCCTGCGCGCGGGCGTGAAGAACCTCATCCCCGGCAGCCGCAAGTCCGGCGCGTCCACGCTCACGCAGCAGGTCGTGAAGAACATGCTGCTCACGCCCGAGCGCAGCCTGGGCCGGAAGATCCGCGAGTGGATCCTCACCCCACGCCTGGAGCAGGCGCTCACGAAGGATCAGATCCTCAGCCTCTACATCAACGGCGTGTACTTCGGGCAGCGCCGCTACGGGCTGGAGGAGGCGGCGCTCTACTACTTCGGCAAGCACGCCAAGGACCTGACCGTGGGCGAGGCCGCCGTGCTCGCGGGCACCGTGCAGTCTCCCCACCGCATCAACCCGGTGGCAAACATCACCCGCGCCAAGGCGCGCCAGCGCTACGTGCTGGAGCAGATGGCGGGCCAGGGCTTCGTGCCGCGCGCGGTGGTGGACGCGGAGAAGGAGAAGCCCATCGTGCTCGCGCCGCGCAAGACGGTCAGCGCGGGCGCCTACTACGCGGAGGAGATCCGCCGCACGCTGATTGAACGCTACGGCGAGAAGACGGTGATGGAGGGCGGCCTGCGCGTGGACATCGCGCTCGTGCCCAAGCTCCAGACCACCGCCGAGCAGGCCGTGCGTGATGGACTGGAAGCCGTGGACCGGCGCCAGGGCTACCGGGGCGCACAGGGCAAGCTGGAGGAGGCGCAGTGGAAGCGCTACCGCGAGCTCATCGTCCAGCGCATCGAGGAGGCCGGCCGCCGGCAGAAGGACCAGGGCTACGTCGCGGACCTGGCGCCGCTGGCGCAGCCTCTCGCCGCCCCGGCTCCGGCGAAGACGCCCACCGCGCAGGAGGTGGAAGGCGCCGAGGAGCCGCGCCCCGCCGCCCTGGCCGCGGACACGGACTCGGAGGAAGAGGAGGCCCAGTCGCCGGAGCGTGCGCGCGTGGGCCAGGTCATCCTCAAGCCGATGGAGGAGGGGCTGCGCCTCACCGGCTACGTGACGGAGGTGGACACGAAGCGCAACGTGGCGCGCGTGGACCTGGTGGGCCGCACCGCGGAGGTGTCCTTCGATTCCACCACCTGGGCGCGGCAGAAGGGCAAGAAGGCGCCCAAGGACATCTCGGACGTGTTCACTCCCGGGGAGCTGGTGTTCGTGCGCGTGCTCAAGGCTCCTCCCGCGCCGGCCTTCGTGGAGGCCACGTTGGATCAGGTGCCCGTGGTGCAGGGCGGGCTCGTGGTCATCAACCCGGCCAACCGCAACGTGGTGGCCATGGTGGGCGGCTATGACGCGGAGCGCTCGTCGTTCAACCGCGCCACGCAGGCGAAGCGCCAGCCGGGTTCGTCCTTCAAGCCCTTCATCTACGGCGCGGCGCTGGCCAGTGGCCGCTTCACCCCGCTCTCCACGGTGAACGACGCGCCGGAGTCCATCCGCGACCCGTACACGGGCAAGACGTGGCGGCCCAAGAACTTCGACGGGCGCTTCGAGGGCCCCATGACGCTGCGCACGGCGCTGAGCAAGTCGAAGAACACGGTGTCCGTGCGGCTCATCGAGTCGGTCACGCCCGCGACCGCCATCGACTTCGCGCGCCGGGCCGGCATCCGCTCCGCGCTGCCGGAGAACCTCACGCTGGCCCTGGGCACCGGTGAGGTGACGATGCTGGAGGCCGTCAACGCATACGCCACGCTCCAGGCCAACGGCCGCTACGCGGAGCCGCTGACGCTCCTGCGCGTGCGCGACGCGAAGGGCACGGTGCTGGAGGAGCACCAGCCGGCCTTCGAGGAGACGCTTCCCCCGGCGGTGGCGTACCTCACGACGTCGCTGATGCGCAGCGTGGTGGAGGACGGCTCGGCGCGCGCGGTGCGGGAGCTGAACCGGCCCGCAGCGGGCAAGACGGGCACCACCAACGAGTCCAAGGACACGTGGTTCAACGGCTACACGATGGACTGGGTGGCCAGCGCGTGGGTGGGTTTCGATGACAACTCGCCCCTGGGCAGCAGCGAGACGGGTGGCCGGGCCGCGCTGCCCATGTGGCTCAACTTCATGCGGGTGGCGGAGGAAGGACTGCCCGCGCGCGACTTCGAGGTGCCTCCGGGCGTCACCCAGGTGCGCATCGACCCCGTCACCGGGCTGCTCGCGGGCAACGCCGTTCCGGGCCGGATGGAGCCCTACCTGGAGGGCACCCAGCCCACCGCCGAGGCCCCGCCGCCCGGACAGGTGACGCCGGACAACTACTTCCTGGAGGAAGGTGGCAAAAGGGGGCTGTGAGTCGCTCGCTCCTTCCGCTGGTCCTCGCGCTCGCGTTCGCCCTGCCCGCCCAGGCGGAGTCGGACGAAAGCGCGCCTCCCGCCTCCGCCCGGCTGGCCCTGGCCGTGGCCGACGCCATCCGCGGTGCACCCGCGGAGGCGCCCGTGGCGCTCTGCCTGTCCGGAAGCTCTCCGGAGTTGCGCCGGGCCTTCGGGACGCTGCTCGCCGCGCGGCTGTCCGCGATGAACCTGGGGCCGGTGGTGCTGGACGTTCCGCCCGAGCGCGCCGAGGCCGCCGCCCGCGAACAGGGAGCCCGCTCGCTGGCGCGGCTCACGCTGGACGTGGAGGGCGGCGAGTTGGTGGCACGGGGTGACGTGCTGGGCACGTGGGTGAACTTCTGGTCCGGCCGCACGCCCACGCGTCCACCGAAGCCCGCCGCCGCCGTGGCCGAGGGCGTGGAGGCCGATGCCGCGGTGCTGGCGTTGGCGGCGGTGGGGACGCCGTCCTCGGGAGTGACGGGCCCGGGTCCGCGGGAGCGGCGGCCGGTGCGGCTGCTGGGCGCGGTGTTCGCGAGGCTGGAGACGCCGCTGGCCGCGCTGGCGGCGGGCGACCTGGATGGCGATGGCCGCGATGAAGTGGCCGCGCTCACCGAGCACGAGGTGGTGGTGTTCGGCGCGGACGGGCGGGTGCTCGCGAGGCGGGAGCTGGAAGGGGCGTCGGCCACGGCTACGACGCGCGAACCCTTCGGAGCGCTGGCGGTGCTGACGGGGCCGCCTCGACTGGCGGTCTGGAGCACGCGGTATGCGCGCGGCGAGGTGCTGGTGCTGGACAAGGCGAAGGGGACACTGCGTCCGTCGGGGACGTTGGACGCAGCGCCGCTGGGGACGGCGGAGCGCGGGACGTTCGTGCCGGGACAGACGGTGTTCGCGCCCGAGGTCCGGCTGGCGGACGGGCGGAGTCTCACCGTGCCCGCGCCCTTCGGTACGGCGAGCTTCGCGGCGCCGCGCATGCTGTTCGTGCACGCGGACAGCACGGCGTCGCTCTACACGCGTCCCGCATCCGCGCCGTTGAAGGTGTCCGGGCTGGGCGCGGGCAGCGCGCTGGGAGACCTGGATGGGGACGGGGTGCCGGAGCTGCTCACCACGTCACCTCAGCTCCAGCCGTCGCCAGACGTGTTGAGGGTGCTGTCGTTGAACTCCGACGCGCCGATGGCGCACGAGCCCCTGTGGCAGGGAGCGCTCCCGCCGGGCCGGGCGCTGTACGTGGTGACGGCGGACCTGGATGGTGACAAGCGCCGCGAAGTCATCGTGGGTTCGTGGAAGCCGGACGGCACGGGCGAGCTGTTCCTCCTGCGCCAGGGTGCACCGTGATGAGGGCGCACAAGAGCCACGAAGTCCTGGTGAGGCAGTCGCGGTCCAGCGGCACGGGTGCACCATGATGAAGGCCCACAAGCGCCTCGAACTCCTGGTGATGGCGTCGCGGTCCAGCGGCACGGGCCATTCGGCCCCGCCTCGGCAGGTGGGCCGCGAAGCAGCGGCGGCGCCGCGGTATCGACAGGAGGGCGCCGTGATGATCCGCTCCGCACTCGCGGGCCTCGTGTTGCTGTCCTCCACTCCGGCACTGTCGGCCAGCCGTCCGCGCTACGGCGGCGAGCTGCGGGTGGCGCACGCGGGGCCCCCTGAAATCGGTGAGCCCGCGCTCGCGGACACGCCGATGGAGGCCGCGCTGCTGGGCCTGCTGACCCGGTCCGTGTGCCGCGTGGACACCGGCGGTCAGGTGCATCCAACCCTGGCGCGCGAACTGTCGCGCCCCGTACCGCAGGCCCTGCGCGTGGCGATGCCCTCCGCGGCCAGCGCGACCGCCGTGGCCCGCGCGTGGACACGGCTGTCCTCCACGGAGTCGCAGTCTCCGTACCGCGCGCTCCTGTATCCACTGCGCGGCGAGGGCCGGCAGGTGACGTCGACCGGCGCCACGCTGGATCTGGCGCTGGCGTTTCCGTGGCCCGACCTGGAGCGCTCGCTGTGCCACCCTGCCCTCGCGACGCCGCCGTCGCCCGCGTCGGGACCGTTCAGTGCCGTGGGCCGGGGCGTGCTGGAGGCCCAGGTCGCGTGGCCCGAAGGCCGTCCGTACCTGGACCGGCTGGCGCTCACCGCCACGGATGAGCGGGGCCTCGCGCGGCTGTGGTCCGCGCGGCAGGTGCAGGTGGAGCTGGGCACGCCGCCCGACGACAACACCCTCACGGGCGCCGCGCTGTACGCGACCTATCTGGCGTATTCGCCCCGGAAGGTGCCTGCTGACTTCCGCCAGGCGGTGGAGAGCGCCATCGACCGCGAGGACCTCACGCGCCTGTTCGTGAAGGGCCCCGCGGTGCCCATGGCGAACCTGCTGCCGCCCGCGTTGATGCCCCAGGGCCCCAGGCCCCGGCCCAATGCGCCTCCGGCGGGCGCGACCCGCAAGGTGACGCTCGTCTATGACGCAGCGCTGGCGGATCAACGCGCCGTGGCCGAGCGCATCCAGGTGAAGCTGCACGACCAGGGCTACACCGTCGCGCTGGAGCCCCAGTCGCGCGCCGCGCTGCGAAGCCGTCAGGCGAAGGGCGACTTCGAGCTGATGCTCAGCGCGTTCCTGCTGCCGCCCGTTCCCGGCCCCGCGCTGGCGGTGGTGCTGGAAGCTGGCGGCCGCCGCGACCTGCTCGGCGTGGAGCTGCCGCCCATCGGGGCCCTGACGGACGCCGGAGCCCGGGACGCGCGAAGCCGTGAACGGGCCCTGGCGCTCGCGCCCTCCGTGCCCCTCATCCCGCTGTACGCCCAGGGACTCGCGCTGCGCGTCGCGCCGGAGGTGACGGGGCTCGTGCTGGATGCCCAGGGCCTGCCCGTGCTCGAAGGCGCCTGGCTTGCCCCCGTCGAGGCCTCTGGCGGCGGAGGCCGGCCGTGAGCCCCATCCACGCGGCAGCTCCCAGGAAGGACCGGCCCGCATGCGCCTGAGGACCCGGCTCGCGCTCGCCTTCGCCCTCCTCGCGCTGGTGCCGCTGGCGGTCGTCGTTCCCCTGACGCTGACGCGCCTGCGCGACACGCTGTCGCGCGAGCTCGACGCGCGCATGACGGCCGCCACCGCCTCCGCGCAGGAGTCCCTGGAGCGCTCCGCCGCCAACGCGCGCCGCGCCGTCGAGGAACTGGTGGAGAGCCCCGCCATGGAGGACCTCGTGCGCGACGCGCGCACCGCCCCCCTGCGCGTCATCCAGGCCAACACCGCCGAGGGCCTGATGAAGAGCCGCGGCCTCACCGTGCTCACGCTCTTCGACCGCAACGGCACCGTGCTGTCCTCCGGCCACCTGCCCGCCCGGCGCGGCGACCCGGACCCCGCCCTCTTCGCCGTGACGAAGGAGAAGTCCCCCAGGCCCGTGACCGTGCGCGTGGACGTGCGGGGTGACGCGGGCCTGCGCCAGGTCCCCGCGCTCGTCACCGCGCGCCCCGTGGACTACGGCGACGTGCGCCTGTGGGCCGTGGGCGGCGTGGTGCTGGACGACGGCCTGGCCCAGCACCTGGCCCGCCTCACGCAATCCGACGTGACGCTCCTGTCCGGCGGCACCCAGGTCGCGCACGCGGGCAGCGCGGCCCCGCCCACCGTGGAGCAGCTACTGTCGCTGGGCAACGCGGCCTCCGTGCGCCTCACCTTCAGCCGAGCCGCCGCACGCGAAGCCGAGGAGGGCGTCATGCGCGCGTTCCTCCTCCTCGCCGGCCTGGGCCTGGGCTTCGCGGCGCTCCTGGGCCTCCTGGTCTCGCGCTGGATGACGCGCCCCGTGGAGGCCCTCACCTCCGGCGCCCGCCGCGTGGCGGAAGGCGCGCTGGACGTCCAGGTGACGGCCCGGGCCACCGGCGAGGTGGGCGAGCTCGTCCGGACGTTCAACCACATGACGTCCGAGCTGAAGAACACCACCGAGCGCCTGATGGCCACCGAGCGCATCGCCGCGTGGCAGGAGGTCGCCCGGCGCCTGGCGCACGAAATCAAGAACCCCCTCACCCCCATCCGCATGTCGCTGGAGACGCTGATGGCCGCGCACGAGGCGCGCCACCCCAGCTTCCCCACCCTCTTCAAGGAGAGCGCGCGAGTGGTGCTGGAGGAGGTGGAGCGACTGCGGCGCATCGTGGACGAGTTCAGCCGCTTCGCGCGCCTGCCCAAGCCCCAGCTCGCCCCGGTGGACCTGGGCGAGCTGACCCAGAGCGTCCTGTCGCTGTACGCCGCGCCCCCCGAAGGCATCCAGATGGTCCCCACGCTCCAGACGGGCGTGGTGGCCCGCGCGGACCGGGACCAGCTCACCCAGGTGCTCGTCAACCTGGTGAAGAACGCGGAAGAAGCGATGACGGGCAAGGGCGGCGCGCTGCGCGTGCGCGTGAAGGGCACCGACGCGGACGCCATCGTCGAGGTGGAGGACGAAGGCCCCGGCATCCCCCTGGAGCACCGCGCCCGCATCTTCGAGCCCTACTTCACCACCAAGGACGGCGGCACCGGCCTGGGGCTCGCCATCGCCGCGCGCATCCTCCAGGAGCACGGCGGCCGCCTGGAGGTCGGCGGAGAGCCGGGCCAGGGCGCCCGCTTCAGCGTCGTGCTCCCCCGCGCGAGCTGACCCCCACGCAAGAAGGCCCGGCACCTCGTGGAAGAGGTCCCGGGCCTTCGGGCACCACACGGTGGAGCGCGGCCGTCAGTCCTTGACGGGCGTCGCCTTGAGGGCGGCCTTGCCCTCCTTCACGTAGACCTGGAAGCGCACCGTCTTGCACGCGTACTTCGTGACGAGCTGCTCCTTGTTCTTGCGCAGCTTCTGCACGAACTTGTCGTACGTCAGGCCGTCCGCCTGCTCACCGCAGCGCTCGCGCGTGGTGACGAACTCGCGGAAGACGTCCTGGAAGTGCTGCTCCTCCGACAGCGCCGCGGCCGCCGCGCCGTTGACGCCCGGCATGGGCAGCGGCACCGCGTTGGAGCGCGGAGCCGGCATCGGGATGGCCTCCGACGTGGGCCGGGTGCTGGCCTGGAGCAGCTCGCGCGGAATCGCCGCCACGCGCGTCGTCTCCGGGGACTCCGGATCCGAGGACTGCGCCGCCGCCAGCGCGAACGGATTGGCCGCCTGCTGGAGCGAGTACGCCGCCGTGGGCTGATCCTCGAAGGCGAACGCGGCGTGACGCGGCGCCGCCGGAGCAATGGGCTCGGCCGACGGGACCGGCTGCTCGAAGGGCATCGCGCCGCCATGGGCGTACGCCGGAGGCGGCGCGAACTGCTCCGCGGCCGGCGGCGGATAGGCCGAGGGCGGAGACGGGAACGGGAACGACTCCACCCCGGCGAACGGATCCGCCAGCGGAGCGGCGGCCGGAGGCGGCATCGCGAACGGAGCGGCGGCCGGAGGCGGCATCGCGAACGGATCCGCGGCCGGAGCCGGAGTGCCCGGGAAGGGGAACGCGTCCCCGAACGGATCCGCGGGAGCAGCGGCCGGCGGAGCGACCGAGGCGAACGGATTGGACAGGGGCTCCGAGTGAGCGGCCGACCCGAACGGGTTGGACAGGGGCTCCGCGTGCGCGCTCGACCCGAACGGATCCGCGGGAGCAGCGGCCACGGGCGCCACGGCGGCCGGAGCCGGCGGCGACGTGTTGGCCACGGGCTGCGCGGCGGGCGCGGACTGCTGCGCGGCCATCGCCGCGCCCCAGCCCAGCGTGTCCGAACCGCCCGACACGGTCTCCTCGCCGGAGTCCTTCTTGCTCCCGCCCATCAGCGCCGTCCACACCAGGCTCAGCACGAACAGGCCCGCGAGCGCGAGCAGCGCGGTGTGCTGGTACGCGGCCAGCGGAGCCAGCGTCGCCGCCGTGCCCGCGAGGACCACGACTTCATACGGCGTGCCCGTCAGCGCCTGGCGCGAGCCCACGAACAGCGGCGCCTGGCCGCCCATCGCGTCGCCATTGGTGAAGGCGGGCAGCTGCACCGGGCCCAGCGCCTGGAGCGAACCCGACTCCAGCACCGTGTCCTTCGCACCCACCGTCAGCCGGGGCAGCGAGCCCTCCAGCCGCGCCTTCTCCGCGCCAACGCCACCCACCACCTTGTCGCCGCCCTGCACGAGCCCCACCGCGGCCGCGCCGGACGCATCCAGCGCGCCCTGCAGCGCGGCATCCGCGGCCAGGGGCACGCCCACCACCAGCGTCACCGCCGGAGCAGGAGTCCCCTCACCGCTCCACGCGAGCGGTACGGACGCGAACACGTGCGGAGCCCCGAAGGCGTCCACCACGGACGTGCCCGCCTTGGCGAGCGCCGCGACATCCAACGCCGCGGTGTCCGAGGAAGGCTCGGCGCCCGCGCGCGCGTGGAAGACCGCGTCGCCGGCCACCACCGCCACCACCGCGCCCTGGAGCTCCTGGGGCAGACCGGCTTCAGCGGCGGTGCGCAGCGCGCCGAAGCGCTCCGCGGTGAGCGGCAGCAGTCCGGCCGTCTCCTCCGCGTCCTTCGAACCGTAGCGGTCGCGCGGAGACTTCGGCGCGGGCGCGGGAGTCAGCGCGCGCACGGCGGCGGCCATCTGGGGGCTGCCGGCGAGCTTCAGCGCCAGGGATTGTGCTTCCGCGCGGCGTGCATCCACGCGACGCGCGACCTCGCCGGTACCCGACGCGGCCTGGAGCGACGCACCTTCCACCGCGCGCGCACGCTGAGGCGCCGACAGCGTCGGGAGGTGAGCCAGGCCCAGTCCGAGGACCAGGAGTGCGAACAGCAGGAACTTGAGGCGGACCATCGCCGTCCTTTAGCCCAGGGGTGAGGGGTCCGCTTATAGCGTCCACCGTTCGACCCCAGCAAGGAACTGGCCCGAAGGAACCCGGGGGCCGGATGCCTGGCTGGCATCCGGAATTCCCGGGCCCTTCGTTCTGTCACACCCGATACAACCGGCCGCCTAGTAGTTCGTCGCGTCCGCGTTCAGGTCGTACGGCAGGCCGTTCGTCTTGACCTGGCGGCGGCGCTCCAGCGCGCGCTTGATGGCCTTCTCCAGGCGGTCACGCGTTGCGTCGATGGCCTGGAACAACGTCTCCGACGTCTCCGTCACGTGCACGGATTCCATTCCAGGCATGCGCACCGTGACCCGGCACTCCTTGTCCACGCCTCCCTTGGGCCCGTTGATGTCCACGAGCGCGATTTCGATCTCCGACGCCTCGTCCTCGGCGAACCGTTCGATATGCGCCACCAGATGCGTGTCCACGTACTGCTTCAGGTTGTCCGTCAGCCCCAGATGCACTCCCCGCAGCTGCACCTTCATGGATTCACCTCCGGGCACAAACATGGGCAGTCCCCCGCCCGCCCGTGAGGGGCTTTCGCAAGCCTTCCCGCCTGCCCTCCCCCGAAGCAGCCGGCCGGACGTCACCGCGCCCGGGACACGATGGACGAATCCCGCGCGGCACCGGGTTGCTCTAGTCGCATGGATGGCGAGCGAATCAAGGTCCTGCTGGTAGAGGACGACGGGGACAGCCGCGAGCTCCTGGCGGAGCTCCTGGAGGACGACTTCGAGGTCACCACCGCGTCGGACGGGGTGGCGGGCCTGAAGGCGTTCGAGGCCACGCACCCCGACGTCGTCGTGACAGATGAATCCCTGCCCGGAATGAACGGCACGGAGCTGGCGCAGCAGGTGAAGGAGCGCGAGCCCAGGGCCCGCGTCGTCCTGGTCTCCGGCTACGCGCAGGTGGAGGGCGCGGACTACTGCGATGCCGTGTTGCGAAAGCCCATCGACGTGGAGCGCCTGAGCCGCATGGTGGGCGAGCTGGGAGACGCGGCGCGGCACTGACGGAAATTCGCGCGGCGCACAGCCTGCCATCCGCGCGAGCCGTTCCTAACATTCCAGCCATCGCCCAGGAGGGCCCCATGAGGTACTGCGCACGGTGTGGCTCGGAGTATCAAGACAGTGTCGTGGACTGCACGGATTGCCCCAACCACCCACCGCTCGTGTCCGCGGAGGAGATGCACGAGCGGGGGCTGCCCCTGCCCCATGAGCTGGATCAACGCCGCTTCGTGAGGGCGGGCGTCGCGGACGATCCCGTGACGGCCCAGGTCTTCGTGGACGTGCTGGACGAGCACCGCATCCCGCTCATCGTGCGCCCCGGCCGCTCGGGCGTGGTGGACGAGCTGACCACGGGCAACCTGTTGCCCTGGTGGGAGCTCCTGGTACCGGACACCGAGCAGGTCCGCGCCGCCCTGCTCCTGGAGGAGGAGAAGCTCCAGACGCGCGTCTACGGGGACGAGGCCGGCCGCGCGGCGGAGGAAGAGGAGCTCGAGGACGAGCGGGCGCGCCAGGCGTCGGCCGACAACAGCGCGCCCCCGGCGTACTAGCGGCCCGCCGCCGTCAGGGCGAGCCCACGTCCGCGCTGCCTTGAACGGGCGCGGGCTGGGACGCGAGCGTGGCGGGCGGACGCCGGGCCTCGAAGAGGCTCACGCCCGTCACCCTCCACTTGTCGTAGCGCGCGTTGCGGGCGAGGAAAGTCTCCAGGTCCTCGTCCACCACGCGGTTGTAGCCACCCCTGGACGCGTGGCGCAGGTACGTGCGCTTCTTCTTCTGCACCACGAAGCCCAAGTGGGTGATGCGCGTGGCCTTCAGCGGCAGGTCCTCGCGCATCACGACGAGGATGGTGCCGGAGGCCACGCCGCGCGCGTGCTCGAGCACCTTGTCCAACGGAATCATGTCCAGGGTGAAGGTGCCCACGGGCTGGCGTTCGCTGGGCAGCTGCAGCGCCATGGACGACTTCGACTGCCAGGTGCGCGCGGTGAGCGTCTTGGTGACGGAGACGGTGTCCGCCTTCGCGTACCTGCGCGTCACGTCCACCAGCAGGCCCTTCTTGATGTTGTTGGGCAGCCACTGCGCTTCCATCAGGTGGTTGCGGTCCTCGTAGGTGGGCGTGCTCGCGTAGCGGATCCGCTCCAGCAGCGCCGGCACCTCCGGCTCGCCGCGCGCCAGGCCCAGGGCCAGCGACTCCTCCACGAAGGTGAGGCAGTCCACCGCGTCCAGGCGGAAGGTGGGGTCCGGGTCCACGCCCTGCCCTTCGCCCAACGGCGACAGGACATAGGGCGTGTTGAGGAACTTCTCGCTCATGCCCAGCAGGCGCTCCGCCAGCGGGGACTCGGCCTTGTCGGCGATGAGGGCCGCGCGCTGCTCGGGCGTGAGCGCGCTCCAGCCGTTCTCCCGCACGGGCGGAGCCACCGCCGGTTGCGCCGACGAGGGCACCGCGCGCGCAGGGGGCACCGGAGTCGGGGCCTGCTTCACGGGAGCCTGGGACAGGAGCGCGAGCGCGCACACACCCCACATGCTCACGGCGCCACCCCGGCCTTGCGCAGGATGGCCTTGCGGCGGTCGTCCGCGAGCTGGAGCGTCTCCAGCTCCTTCTCGTAGACGAGCTTCTCCTCACCCTTGGCGTTCCACGACGCGAGCACCAGCCAGTCCAGCGACGCGGCATCGCCGCCCTGGTGCAGCAGGCGCGCGGCGGTGGCGGCCAGGGTGCGGTCCGCGTCATTCAAGAGCGGCGACAGCACGGGGCTGGCCTTCTTCGCCGGCACGCCCTCGAAGAGCACCAGCCCCTGGCGGCGCACGAACTTGTCCGTGTTGCCCAGGAGCTTCTGCGCGAAGGCGAAGCCCTCCGGGGCCCCCAGCCGGCACAGGCCCCGGGCCGCGGCGAAGCGCGTGCTCTCCGAATCGCTGTCCAGGTACGTCTTGAGCGCGGCCTTCTGCTTCGCGTCACCGGTGGCGCCCGCGGCCTCCAGCAGCGCCGCGCGGACCTCCAGCTCCTGCTCGTCCTTGGCGGCGGCCATCAGCGGCTTGCCCATCTTCGGGTTCTTGGACGCGCCCAGGGCCCGCGCGGCCTCGCGGCGCACGCCGCTGCTCTTGTCCTGGAGGAGCGGCAGCACGGCGGCGGTGTTGCGGCTGCCCAGCCGGGCCAGCCCCTGTGCCGCGTACATGCGCACGGTGCTGTCGCCATCCGACGCCAGCTTCGCCAGCGTGGACTCCCCCGTGCGCGCGCCCAGCGACGCCAGCAGCGCCACGAGGTTGCGGCGGGTGCGCTCCTCGTAGGTGGTGCGCAGAAGCGGGCCAATCTCCTCGGCCGCGTAGGCCTCCTGGCGCAGGAAGCGCAGGCGCGACGTGGCAGGAGGCACGGGGGCGCCGTTGGCCACCTGGGCGAGCACGGTGTCCGCCTCCGCCCGGCCCTGGGCCTTCTTGGACGCGGCCCCAGGGCCAGCGAGGCCGGTCAGGGGCAACAGCAGCACGACGAGCAGGGCACGGACGGACGGTGGACGCACAGGAGCGGAACGATGGCAAGCACGGCCCCCGCCGTCAAAGTCCACCCCTCCGCCCGGCCCCCTGCTTCACGCCAACCGCCCGATTCTTGACCCCCCCGGAGGCGATTGATACGACCGGCGACCAGTCTGTCTCCGCTCTGTCGACCGAGGCCCCCGTGATGACGAAGCAGTCGCTCCTGTTGGCGTTCGCGGGCGTGCTGACCGCATGTGGCCCCGTGAAGTCCACGTCCAACATCCTCGACGCAGAAGTGCAGATCCAGGCCGCGCGCACCGCGGGGGCGGAGAAGGAAGCCCCCTACGAGTGGACGGCCGCCAACCTCTACCTGCAGAAGGCGCGGGAGGAGGTCGGCTATTCGGACTACCAGGCCGGTGTGGACTTCGCCGTGAAGGCCTCGCGCTTCGCCAACGAGGCGCGTGAGAAGGCCATGTCCGCGGCCAACAGCGGCGACTCCCAGGGCCGCCCCCAGAACCCGTGACGCCCGAGCGCTCTCCGATGAAGCGTCTGCCCCAGTCCGCGCTTTTCACCCTGCTCCTCGCCTCCCTCTCCTGCGTCAGCGGCAACAAGATCCGCGCTGACACGGAGGTGCTCACCGCCGACGTGGAGCGCGCCCGCCGTGGCGGTGCCCTGCGCTGCGCGCCCGCGGAGCTGGCCGCCGCGGAGGCCAACCTCGACTTCGCCCGCGGCGAGCTCAGCCAGGGCAACAGCTCGCGCGCCGCCCAGCACGTGCGCGACGCCGACACCGCGGTGAAGCGCGCCCTGGAGCTGTCCAAGAACTGCGGCCCGCGCCAGGTGCTGGTGCGCGACCGTCCGGAGACGCCGCAGACGCAGCCGGAACAGCCGCAGCAGCCCACCCAGCCCCAGCAGCAGGTGGTGGTGAGCATCGAGGAGACGGACAGCGACGGCGACGGCGTCCTCGACAAGGACGACCCCTGCCCCGAGCAGGCCGAGGACGTGGACGGCTTCCAGGACCAGGACGGCTGCCCGGACCCGGACAACGACGGGGACGGCGTGCTGGACGCGCAGGACAAGTGCCCGCTCATCCCCGGCGTGGCGGAGAACAACGGCTGCCCGCCGGAGGCCCCCAAGGACCGCGACGGCGACGGCATCCTCGACAACGTGGACAAGTGCCCGGACCAGCCCGAGGACAAGGACGGCTTCGAGGACGAGGACGGCTGCCCGGAGATGGACAACGACCTGGACGGCATCGTGGACGGCACGGACAAGTGCCCCAACGAGCCGGGTCCGCTGCAGAACCTGGGCTGCCCCATCGTGGACAAGGACGGGGACGGCATCAACGACGACAAGGACAAGTGCCCGGACGAGCCGGAGGACAAAGACGGCTACCAGGACGACGACGGCTGCCCGGACCTGGACAACGACAGCGACGGCGTGCCGGACGCGCAGGACAAGTGCCCGAACGAGTCCGGCCCGCAGGAGAACGCCGGCTGCCCGGATCCGGACCGCGACGGCGACGGCGTGGTGGACCGCCTGGACGCGTGCCCTGACGACCCGGGCGTGAAGGAGGAGCGCGGGTGCGCCAAGCAGTACAAGATGGTCATCGTCAAGAAGGACCGGATTGAGATCAAGAAGCAGATCCTCTTCGGCACCGGCTCCGCGAAGATCATCGGCAAGCAGAGCACCACCATCCTGGATGAGGTGGCGCAGGCGCTGAAGGACGCGCCGTGGATCCGCAAGATGCGCATCGAGGGCCACACCGACTCGATGGGCAACGACACGGCGAACCTGAAGCTGTCCCAGAAGCGCGCCGACGCCGTGATGGCGCAGCTGCTCAAGCGCGGCATCGACCCGGGCCGCATGGAGGCCGTGGGCTTCGGTGAGACGAAGCCCGTGGCGCCCAACAACACGAAGGCGGGCCGCGCGCTCAACCGCCGCACGGAGTTCAACGTCGTCCGGCAGTGACGTGACGCCCCACCCCGCTCCGTTCAAGACGGAGCGGGACAAGCGGTCCCCATACGCGCCTCCCCGGGCCTCGGTGCCCAGGGAGGCGTGGTCGTTTCGGGGCACGAAGAAGAGCCAGGACGCAGCGGCTCTCGCGTCCCGCCGCAGGCCGCCTCACGAAGCAGCGCCAGGACGCAGCGGCCCTCGCGCCCATCCACGGCGTCGCATCGCGAGCGCGCTCGCCAGCGCGGGGCAGCAGCCCCAGCACCGCGCACGGGCCGGCGCCTCAGCCGTCCTTGAGCAGCTCGTGCAGCACTTCGGTGGCGTAGGCGCCGCGCGGCAGCTCGAACGTGAGCAGCGCGTCCTCGCCGTCCTCCGTGAGCTCCGGCGCACCCAGCCGCACGCGGTACGGCCGGCGCGTGCCTTCCGTCTCGTCGCCGCCGCGCAGGAAGTCGCTCGGCGTGACGCCCGCGTCCACGAGCAGCCGCGCCTCGAACTCCGCCACCTCACCCTTCGAGGCGGTCATTTTCGGGCCGAACATCGGGCCCGCCGGGCTCACCTCGAACGAGGCGACGCGCGGACCGTCCACGTCCGGCGCCTCGCACACGAAGAGGCCGCCCGTCTCCTCCTTGCGCAGCACGTCGCCCAGGAGCGCCGTGGCGAAGGTGCCCGCGGTGAGCCGCTCGGCCAGCGCCTGGTTGAAGAGGCGCGACTGGAAGGCGGACAGGTACAGCTTGCGCTGGAAGCGGTCCGGCCGCTTCGGCAGCCGCTGCCCCAGGAGGAGCATCCGGCCCAGGTCCGCGTTGTCCCCGGCCCGCCCGAAGCGCTGCTCCCCGAAGTAGTTGGGCACGCCCTGCGCGGACAGCCGGGAGAAGGACTCCCGCGCCGCCCCCAGGTCCTGCACGCCGCGCAGCCGCAGCCGGAAGCGGTTTCCCTTCAGGTGCCCGGTGCGCAGCTTGTTGCCGTGCCGCTTCACCTCCAGCACGCGCACACCGTCCAGCGCGAACTCCGGCACGCGGGCCTCCGCGTTCGCGGGCACGGACAGCCACTGCCGCGTCACCGCCTGCCGGTCCTTCATGCCGGCGGAGCCGATGTCGTCCTCGCGCACGCCCAGCGCGGTCGCCAGCGCGCGCACCACCTCGCGCGTGTCCCGGCCGCGCTTCTCCACCCAGAGGTACAGGTGCGTGCCCTCTCCGGACGGCAGGTACGCGGGCAACTCCTCCACCTCGAAGTCATCGGGGGTGAGCTTGAACGCGCCGCCGCACCCGGGCACGCCCGCGGTCAGCCTCGGAAATCCAGTGTCCGTCACGGTGCCTCGAGCGTGGCCAGAAGTTCCTTCACCCGGCGGGCCAGGTCCTCGTCCGCGCGCGACTCCAACAGCTCCCCCGCCTGGAACAGCAGGAAGAACATCACGTCGCTCAGCGCCTGACGGAACGAGGCCAGCGGCTCACTGCCCAGGTGGGCGCGGTGCTTGTCGAAGGCCTCCATCAACCGGCCCTCCGGCAGGCTCCCGTCCGCCGCGAACGCCAGCCCCTCCAGCACCGGCGACGACGACAGCGCCTGGTTGGACAGCGCCGCGTTGGCCGCCGCGATGAACTCGCGGTCCATGCCGGAGCGGGCCACCTCGTCGCGGATCTCCCGGAAGATGAAGTTGAAGACGCGCGCCACCGGCCGGGCATCCACCGGAGCCACCGCGCGCACCGGCGGACGCACGCGCGGCGCAACCGTCTTCTCCGGCGCCACGGCCGAGGCGGGAGCCCCCGCCGGCTTGTCCGTCAGCCCCGCGAAGCCGCCCTCCAGCAGGCGGAAGACGACCTTGGTGACGTCGAACTCGGACAGCCGCGCCGCGTGCCCCAGCTCCAGCACCGTGCGCCGCCCGTCCAGCATCGTCAGCACGCGGTCCTCGTCCTCCTCCAGCTTGCCGTCGGACGGACGCTTGCGCGCCACGTACATGCGGCCGTGGGGGATGCGCTTCCGGAAGTGCGCCATCTCGTCGATCTTCCGGATGCTGTCCATCAGCAGGCTCTGCGTGGACAGCTGGAGGGAGTGGCCCGTCTTCTCGTCCAGCGGCTGGTCGATGAGGAAGAACGACCCCTCGCGGCACAGCACGATGGCGTGGAAGATCTCACTCACCTGGTGCGTGACGCACTTGAAGAGGTCGTGCGCCTGGAGCACGCCCTTCTCCACCAGCGCCCGGCCCAGCTTGGACGCCGACTGCTCGCGCAGCGCCGTCTCCACCTGTGCGCGGTCCGCGTAGCCCAGCCGCACCAGCACCTCGCCCAGCCGGTCCGCGGGCTCCTCGGAGGTGGCGCCGCGCACCTCGCCCTCGCGCAGCGTGAGCGACCGCTCGCCGCCCGGCGTGTGCACGCGGATGATGCCGCTCCAGCGCGACTGGCTGAGGAACGCGATGAGGTCCGACAGGGGGAACCCACCCGCGTCCCCCGAAAGCACCACGCGCGGCGTGGGGATGGAGCCCCCTTCCGGGGGCGTGCGAGAGAACACCAGCAGGTCGGGCGCGGTGGGCATCAGCGCGTACGTCCCCGAGCGTCCCGCGAGCGCGGGGATGCCGGTGCGGTCCTCGGGGACCAGCATCGCGGCGCCATCGATGCGGAAGCGTTGGCTCATCGAAGGGTCAGTCAGCGGCCCACGCGTTGTTGTTCGCGCGCCACTCCACCTCGTCCTCCATGCTGTGCTCGAGCTGCCCCTCCTGGAAGCCCAGCTCGTAGGCACGTCCATTGAAGAACACGGTCGGGGTGCTGTTGATGGCCGCCATGCGCCCCTGCGCGCGGAAGCCTTCAATTTCGTCCTTGTACTGCTCCGTCTTCAACACGGCGGCCAGCTTGTCCCCATCCAGGCCCACCGACTTCGCCAGCGCGGGCAGCGCCTCCGGCTTGAGGTTCTCCTGCTGGCCGAAGAGCGCGTCGTGCATCTGCCAGAACTTGCCCTGGTCGCGCGCCCACAGCACCGCCTGCGCGGCGGGGACGGCGTTGGGGTGCATGGAGAGCGGGAACGGCAGGTAGCAGAAGCGCACCTCGCTGGGGTGCTTCTTCGCGAAGCCCTCCAGGATGGGCCGGGCCTTGCCGCAGAAGGGGCACTCGAAGTCGGAGAACTCCGCCACCGTCACGGGCGCGTTGGCGTCGCCCTGGCACATGCGCGGATCCACCTTGAGCTGCACGCGCGGCTCGCGGAAGGACGCGTAGTACTTGGACAGCGTGACGATGACCTCGCTCGCGGGCCCGCCCTCCGCCACCATCCGGGCGGACAGCCGCGCCATCCGCTTCGCGTGCTTGCAGGGCGTGTGCTGCTTGAGGCACGCGCCCAGCGAGTGGGGGCAGCCGCAGTAACAGAACTCGTCGCTGAACACCGTGGCCAGCTCGCGCTTCGCGGCGGGCGGCAGCGCGGAGAAGTCCATGCCGGGGATGCCCGTCAGCGCCTGGGCCGGATCCGCGGACGGAGCCTCCGCGGCGGCGACAGGGGCCGGAGCAGCGGCGGGAGCCGGAGCGGCGGCCGCCGGGGCCTTGGGGGTGGCCGGAACTTCCGCGCTCTTGGCGCAGCCGGCGCCCATCAGGGTCGCCGCGGCCAGCACGGGAGCAACACGCATCCATCGAGGGAGGAGCACGGCCCCGGGGTTTAGCCACGCGCGCCGGGCTTGTAAAGCAAGGCGGCCTTTGGCAGACGGCCCCTCGCCCATGCCCAGAGTCCTGATGCTTCACACGGGAGGCACGCTCGGAATGGCCGGTGGCCGGCCTTCCGCCCTGCGTCCCGCGGCCTTCTTCCAGACGCTCCGCAAGCGAGCCCCGGAGCTGTTCCAGCTGGCCGACATCGAACTGGAGCTGTTCTCCAACCTGGACAGTTCGGAGATGCAGCCAGAGCTCTGGAGCCGGATGGCCGCCCACCTCCACCGTCGACTGCCGGACTTCGACGGGGCGGTGGTGACCCATGGAACAGACACCCTCGCCTTCACGGCCAGTGCGCTGTCCTTCATGTTGCGAAATCCGCCCTGCCCGGTGGTGCTGACGGGCTCGCAGCGGCCCCTGGGGGAGATCCGCTCGGACGCGCGGCTGAACCTCATCGACGCGGTGCTCTCCGCGCTCCAGGGTCCGCGCGAGGTGACCATCTGCTTCGACTCGCACCTGTACCGGGGCAACCGCACGCGCAAGGTGAAGGTGGCCGAGTACGACGCCTTCGAAAGCCCCAACTTCCCGGTGCTGGGCACGCTGGGCGTGGACGCCACCTTCGAGAAGGGCCTCCCGTCCCGGGGCCCCTTCCGGCTCCATGAGAAGCTGGATCCGCGCGTCTTCCTCCTGAAGGTGTACCCGGGGCTGGACCCGGCCCTGCCCCTGCAGCTGCTGCCGCACGTGAAGGGGCTGGTGGTGGAGGCGTACGGGGCGGGCAACGTGCCCATCGCGCCGGAGCTGGGCCGCTCGCTCCTGCCGCTCTTCGTCCAGGCGCGGGAGCGGGGCGTCCCGGTGCTGGTGGTGAGCCAGTCGTACCGCAACGGGGTGGACCTCACGCTCTACGAGTCCGGGGCCAAGGCACTGGCGGAAGGGGCGGTGGGGGGCGCGGACATGACCCCGTCCGCGGCGCTGGTGAAGCTGATGCAGGGGCTGGCGGAGCATCCCCGGGGGGGTGAGGCCCTCTCCCGCTTCCTCCGGACGCCCGTGGCTGGCGAGCTGTCCGTCGGGCGGCCGACAGTTCCTCCACCGGAGAAACCGAGGCGCCGGCCCGCGCGGGTGGGGCGGGTCGGCTGACACCGGGTGCAGGAAAGGAGCGTGGGTGTGCTTGCCGCCGTGAAATGGCGGCCCCTAAGATGGAAGGCGCGATGTCCGAGGAGAAAACTTCAGTCCATTCGATTTCGGACCTGCTGGGCAGCGCCCAGCAGCAGAGCGCCTATCTGATCGTCATCAGCGCCAAGTCCGCCGCCGGCATCGGGCGGATGTTCAAGCTGGACCGCTTGGAGGTGGTGCTGGGCCGCAGCTCGGAGGCCCAGTTCCAGGTCGAGGACGACGGCATCTCCCGCAAGCACGCGAAGGTGGTCGCCATTGGCGACGGCCGCTTCCAGCTCGTGGACCTGGGCAGCACCAACGGCACGTACCTCAACGGCCTGAAGGTGAGCGCGGCGCCGCTGTACGACGGCGACAAGATTCAAATCGGCTCCAACACGGTGCTGAAGTTCAGCATCCAGGACGCGCTGGAGGAGCAGTACCAGCGCAGCATCTACGAGTCCGCCACGCGCGACGGCCTCACCCGCGTCTACAACAAGAAGTACTTCATGGAGACGGTGCGCAAGGAGTTCGCGTACTGCCTGCGCCACCGCGTGCCGCTGTCGCTGGTGCTCTTCGACGTGGACCACTTCAAGCGCATCAACGACGTGTACGGCCACCCGGCCGGAGACTTCGTGCTGACGCGCATCGCGCAGCGGGTGGCGGACACGGTGCGCACCGAGGACCTGCTCGCGCGCTACGGCGGCGAGGAGTTCGCGCTGATGCTGCGCGAGTCCGCGGAGGACGCGGCCCTGGCGTGCGCGGAGCGCTGCCGTGTGGCGGTGGACCGAGCGGACTTCATCTTCAGCGGCACGCCCATCAAGGTGACCATCAGCCTGGGCGTGGCGACGCTGCTGGACTCGGACTTCTCCCAGCCGGAGGACCTCATCTCCGCCGCGGACAAGTACCTCTACCGGGCCAAGCACGCGGGCCGGAACCGGGTGGACGCCAAGGCCGTCAGCGGCCCGTGAGCGTCAGGAGGAAGGCCTGATCCACGGGCCTTCCGCCTCAAGCCGTCAGCGCGCATCGCCTGAGCGGCAGAGGGCCGCTCGCAACGCCAGCGCTCAGCGCCCGAAGCCCAGCCGCCGCAGCCCTTCCGCCGACACGTGCTTCACGTGCGTGTCCGCGTCGTGCGCCGCCGCCTCGCTCAGCGCCGCCACCGCGTGCGGCCCGCCCAGCGCGGTCAGCGTCCTTGCGGCCGCGATGCGCACGTCCGCCACCGGATCCCCTCGCAGACGTTCCGCCAGGACGCGCACGTGCGCGGCGCGGCCCACGAACTCCAGCGCTCGCGCCGCCGCCGCGCGCACCACCGGATGATCCGACTCCAGCAGGCCCGCGGCCTCGTCCCCGCGCGACGGCTGCCGGTAGGCGGACAGCACGTCCAACGCGGCCACCACCACCTCCGGCGCGCCGTCCTCCAGCGCCTTCGCCGCCAGCGCCATCGCGTCGCCGTTCCGGGGCAGCGCCCCCAGCGCGCGCACCGCGCCCGCACGCACCGGAGTCACGTTCGACGAGAGGAAGGGCGCCAGCCGCCGTGTGGGAGGCGGGCCCTCCGTGCAATCCCCCATGAACGCCACCGCCTCCCCCTGGACCTCCGGAGTCCGGGCGTTGCGCCCCTCCGCCACGTCCCGCAGGAAGGCGAAGCACCCCTTCTCATGGGACATCGCGCCCAGCCACGGCCGCGCGGCCTCCGCGGACTCCGAGTCCTTCACGCCCTGGAGCGCCACGTCCCGCAGGGGCTTCCCGGAGGACTCCGCCAGGCCCCGCGCCGCCAGCTCCCGGACCCGGCCGTCGTCATCCCCCAGCGCCCCCTCCAGCTCCCGCTTCGCCAGCGGACCGTAGCGGCGCAGGGTGGCCACCGCCGTGCGCCGGCGCTGCACGTCATTGGAGGTGAGCTCCGGCCGCAGCACGTCCAGTTCGCGCGAGTACACGGCGAAGAGCCGGTTGATGACCGCCTCGTCCGGAGGCTTCGCCTCGGTGAGGAGCAGCCGGCCCACGGACGCATGCTGCCGCTCGGCGACGGCGGAGAGGAGCTCCGCCATCACCGCATCACCGGCGACGGGCCGAGACGCCACCGCGTCCATCACCACGCGCGTCGCCGACCGCCCCTGGAAGGTGGCCAGGTGCAGGAGCGCAGGCAGCCGCACGGACGGCTCCTGCGAGAACATCTCCAGCGCCAGCGACTGCCGGACGGCGTCCCGCTTCGCCCACACCCGGGCGGCGGCGGAGGGGCCCCGTGCGCCCGCCTCCCGCAGGAAGTCCGCCGTGGAGCGGCCGGAATCAGCGGCGGCCCGGACGGCGGTGAGACAGGCCCCCAGGTCCGCGTCCGGCGGGGTGTCCATGATCCAATCCGCCAGGGCCCGCCGCTCCGTGAGTCCCCGGCTCCGGGCCTCCGCCCGCACCGCAGCCCAGCGCACCCGCCAGTTGGAATCCGTGAGCGCCGAGGCCAGCGCCTGCTGCGCCTCCACCCCGCCCTTCCCCAGGGACGCCACCCAGCTGTCCACCCGTCCCCCGGTGACGCAGGCGCCACAGGTCCGCGCGCGCAGGGACGGATCCGCGACGTGACGGCGGCAGGAGGCCCAGCACTCGGAAGCGACCGTGCCAGCCCGGGAGGGGCTGGCCGCCAGCAGGAGGACCAGGAGGAGGAGGCGGGGCACGCGGCGGACACTCTAGCGCACGCGGCCCATCCTTTCCGTGCGGGTCTCCTTGCCTTTTCCGGCCCGCTGCGCCATACCCCCCGACTTTCTGAAGATTTACAGATTGCATCCAGCTAGGCGGAAGGAGGTGACTGCATGCCCGGTATTCGAGTGAAGGAAGGTGAGTCCATCGAAAGCGCTCTCAAGCGCTTCAAGAAGGCCACCGAGAAGGCCGGAATCCTTTCCGAGATCCGCAAGCGCGAGCACTACGAGAAGCCTTCCGTGAAGCGGAAGAAGAAGGCTCTCGCCGCCAAGAAGCGCGCTGTGAAGAAGGCCCGCAAGTCGTACTAGCAGGCCCGCAGTGAGGAGCCGGGGCTCCTTGAAGCAGTCAGGTGCCCTGGCTCCCGCCGTCCCATCCGCTGGCGCGGCGACCCTTTTCCCCGCCCGTGAGGAACCCCGACATGACCACCCTGAAAGAGCGCCTGACCGCGGACCTGAAGGACGCGATGCGGGCCAAGGACGAGCTGACCCTGAGCGTGGTGCGCATGCTCAAGAGCGCCGTGAAGTACAAGGAGGTCGAGCCGGGCGCCAGCGAGCTGGACGACGCGGGCGTCCTGCAGGTCATCGCCGGCCTCATCAAGCAGCGCCGCGACTCCATCGAGCAGTTCAAGGCCGGTGGCCGCCCGGAGCTGGCGGACAAGGAAGAGCAGGAGATTTCCGTCCTGCAGCGCTACCTGCCCAAGCAGCTCACCCCGGAAGAGCTCACCGCCGCCGTCCAGGCCTCCATCGCCGAGGTCGGCGCCAAGGGCCCCAAGGACATGGGCGCGGTCATGAAGAACGTGAACCCCAAGCTCCAGGGCAAGGCCGAGGGCAAGGCCATCTCCGAAGAAGTGAAGGCCCAGCTGGCCAAGCTGTCCTGAAGCACCTGTGATTCCAGGGGAAGGGGCGCCGGGAACGTCTCCCAGGTGCCCTCCCCACCCCGGGCTCGAAGCGGATTTTTTGATCCCTCGCCCGCTGGCCATTAAGCGCTGATCCTCAAAGGCACCTCCGCCCGTCCCCCACCCCGGGAGGCGAGCGGGCAGCCTTCAGGAGTGAGCGCCGTGTCCCAACCCTCGTCCGTTTCCGCGCCCCTGCCGCGTCGGCCTGCCCTACCCGCCTGGGTGGAAGTCCCGGCGGGGCGCGGCCCCGGGTGCGTCAGAGGGGGCCGTCAGGATGGCGGGCGGAAGGCCGCGCTCATGCGGATGGATGGAGGGGCGTCGTGATTCCGGAGCACAAGATCCAGGAGGTCCTCGACCGCGTGGACATCGTGTCCCTGGTGTCCCGTCACGTGGAGCTCAAGAAGGCCGGCCGTGAATTCAAGGGCCGCTGCCCCTTCCACCAGGAGAAGACGCCGTCCTTCTACGTGGTGCCGGAGAAGCGCTTCTATTTCTGCCACGGCTGCCGGGCGAGCGGCGACGCGGTGTCCTTCATCCAGCGCTACCTGGGCAAGACGTTCCAGGACGCCGTGCGAGACCTGGCCCAGGAAGTGGGCATCGACCTGGAGGCCGCGCAGGACCCCGGCCTCAAGGAGCGTCAGCAGGTCAAGGAGGCCACGGACTTCGCCGCGGAGCACTTCCGCGGCCTGCTCTGGCACGAGGACGAAGGCCGCGCCGCGCGCGCCTACCTGGCCAGCCGTGGCGTGTCGGAGGAAGTGGCCCAGGGCTTCGGCCTGGGGTGGGCGCCCGCGCAGTGGAGCCTCCTGGCGGACCGCTTCCAGAAGAACGGCATGCTGGAGTGGGGCCTGAAGGCGGGGCTCATCAGCAAGCGAAACAGCGGGGATGGCTGCATCGACTTCTTCCGCAGCCGCCTGATGGTGCCCATCCGCGCGCCGGAGGGGCGGCCCATCGCCTTCGGCGGCCGGCTGGTCGCGGCGGAGGACGGACCCAAGTACCTCAACTCGCGCGAGTCCCGGCTCTACAACAAGAGCGAGACGCTCTTCGGCATGGACCAGGCGCGCGACGACATCCACAAGCGCAAGACGGCCGTGCTCGTGGAGGGGTACTTCGACTGCATCGGCCTGCACCAGGTGGGCGTGCGCCACGCGGTGGCCCTGTGCTCCACCAACCTCACCGCCGGGCACCTCCAGGTGCTCAAGCGCGCGGAGGCCCGCGACCTGGTGCTGCTCCTGGACGGGGACTCCGCGGGCCTCGCCGCCGTGGAGCGACTGGCCGGTCCCCTGCTCGCCGCTGGCGCTCCCACCCGGGTGGCGCTCCTGCCGCAGGGGGATGACCCGGACGTCTTCGCCCGCCGCGAGGGCACCGACGGCGTGGAGCGCCTCCTGGAGGGAGCCCAGCCCCTCACCGCCTACCTCTTCGCCACCCTGCTCCCCCTGGGCAAGCAGGCGAGCTTCGAGGAGAAGATGTCCGCCCTGGAGCGGCTCAGGCCCGTCACCTCCCAGGTGCCTCCGGGCCTGACGCGCTCGGCGCTCATCAGCGCGCTGGCGGGGCACTTCGGCTGGATGCCGGCGCAGATTGAGTCGTCCATCCAGTACAAGCCGCCTCCCACCCCCAAGCC
>NZ_RAWR01000166.1:0-24703 GCF_003986945.1 Corallococcus sp. AB018
CTCCCCAAGAAGGACAAGGCCGCGAAGCAGGCGGGCCCCGAGAACACCGCCATCGAGGTCCCCAACGAGCTGGACGACGCGCCCGCCCCCACCGCACAGCCGGAAGGCACCGAGCTGGGCGCCACCGTGAAGGTCACCGGCAAGGGCGAGTTCCTGGTGAAGGCCGGCCAGTGGCGCTCCTGGGAGGGCACCCTGTCCACCGCCCTCAACGGCCCCGCGCAGCCCGCCGTGAACCTGCCCGCGGGCACCTACAAGGCCCGCATCACGCCCGTCAGCGCGCCCCAGCAGGCTCCGGCCGCGCCCCAGGCTCCGGAAGCAGCGCCCGCGCCTACCGCGACTCCGCCCGCGCCGTAGGGGCCGGGCCGTCCGAAGCGCGCACCATCCGCACCACGGCGTCCACCCACTCCGGGTGGGCGTTGAGGGACGGCACCAGCGTCAGCGACTCGCCGCCCGCCTCCACGAACTGCTCCTTCGCACGGAGGCCAACCTCCTCCAGCGTCTCCAGGCAGTCCGCCACGAAGGCCGGGCACATCACCGCCAGCCGCTTCACGCCCTTCGCCGCCAGCTCCGGCAGCACCAGGTCCGTGTAGGGCTTCACCCACGGCGTGCGCCCCAGCCGCGACTGGAAGGACACCGTGTAGCCGCCCTCCGGCAGCGCCAGCCGCTGGGCCAGCATCCGCGCCGTCGCGAAGCACTGCGCGCGGTAGCAGTGCCGGTTCTCCGCCGTGATGGCGTCACAGCACCCCGAGGACGCCAGGCAGTGCTTTCCCGTCGGGTCGCTCTTGCGCATGTGCCGCTCCGGCAACCCGTGGAAGCTGAAGAGCACGTGGTCCGCGCGCATGTCGGCAATCACCGGCCGGGCCACCGACGCGAACGCGTCCAGGAAGCCCGCGTCATCCCAGAACGCCGGCACCGCGCGCACGTTGGGGACGTCCCAGCCCTCCGCCAGCACCTCGTAGGTGCGCGCCAGCGACGACGCGGAAGACGACGCCGCCTCGTGCGGGTACAGCGGCAGCACCGTGAACTCCGACACGCCCTTCGCCTTCAGCCGCGCGATGGCGTCCGGCAGCGACGGGTTGCCGTAGCGCATGGCCAGCTCGACTTCGTAGTCGTCCCCCAGCTGCTCCCGCACCCGCGCCTCCAGCGCGCGGCTGTACACGAGCAGCGGCGAGCCCTCCTTCATCCACACCTTGCGGTACGCCTCCGCGCTCTTCGCGGGGCGGAAGGGAAGGATGAAGAGGTTCAGGAGGAACCAGCGCCCCACCGGGTGGATGTCGATGACGCGCGGGTCGTTGAGGAACTCGCGCAGGTAGCGGCGCACCGGCCCGGACTCGGGCGCGTCCGGCGTCCCCAGGTTGACGAGCAGCAGTCCCCGCTTCGTGGTCGGCACGGCCATGCGCGAAGTCCCTCGGGAGTCTTTTTCAGTGCAGCGCGTGCGGCAGCGTGAGCGCGAACTCGGCGATGCGCGCCTCGAAGCGCGTGCCGTCCGGACGCTCCATCTCGTAGCCACCGCGCATGGTGCCGAAGGGCGTCTTCAGCATCGCCCAGCTGGTGTACTCGAACCGCTCGCCCGGCTTGAGGTGCGGCTGACGGCCAACCACGCCCTCGCCCTTCACCTCGTCCACGTGGCCCTGGGCGTCGGTGATGATCCAATGCCGCGACCGCAGCTGCGCCGGGACGGTGCCTTCGTTGAAGAGCACCACCTTGTACATGAAGGCGAACTGCCCGGACTCAGGCGTGCTGCGCTCCGGCCAGAAGGTCGGCTCCACGGTGACGCGGATGCCGTCGGTGGTGGCGGTGGACATGCCGGGAGACTTGGCAGCGACTCCCGTCCGATGCAAGGGAAACGCAGGGGTCTCCCGAGGCTCCAGGGCCCCCGTCAGCCGCGGTCCTGCTCCCGCGCCGGCGCGTCCGGGGCCTTGTCCGCGTCCGCCACCGGGGTGGAGCCCGCCGCCTCCGGGGGCTTGGGGAACACCAACGACGCCACGATGGCCACCAGCAGGCACCCGCCAATCACCGCCAGCGAGATGCCGATGGGAATCTTGAACCAGTGCTCGATGAGCATCTTCACGCCCACGAAGGCCAGGATGACGCCCAGCGCGGCCTTCAGCAGGTGGAACTTCTCCATCAGGCTGGAGACGACGAAGAAGAGCGAGCGCAGGCCCAGGATGGCGCAGACGTTGGACGTGTAGATGATGAACGGGTCCTTGCTGATGCCCAGCACCGCCGGGATGGAGTCCATGGCGAAGAGCAGGTCCGTGGCCTCCACCACCAGCAACACGATGAACAGCGGCGTCACCTTGCGCCGGCCATCCTCGTGGAGGAAGAAGCGGCTGCCGTCTCCCTGGCGCGACACCGGTAGCAGGCGCCGGGCCATCTTGACGATGAAGCCCGCCTCCGGGTCCACGTCGTCGTCGTCCTTGGCCCAGAGCATCTTGGAGGCCGTGTAGACGAGGAACGCGCCGAACAGGAAGATGAGCCACTCGAAGCGGGCCACCAGCGCCGTGCCCGCGACGATGAGCACCGCGCGCATCACGAACGCGCCCAGGATGCCCCAGAAGAGCACCCGGTGCTGGTGCTGCGGCGGCACCCGGAAGTAGCCGAACACCATCAGGAAGACGAAGAGGTTGTCGACCGACAGCGCGTACTCCACGACGTACGCCGTCAGCCACTCCAGCGCCGGCCCCTTGCCGCCGTAGTGGAACACGCCTCCGCAGAACGCGAGGCTGATGCTCACCCACACCAGCGTCCACAGCGTCGCCTCTTTCGACGACACCGCGTGCTCCTTGCGGTGGAACAGCCCCAGGTCCATGGCGAGCATCGCCAGGACGAAGACGTTGAAGGCCACCCAGGGCCAGAGCGTGTGGGTCATCACGCCCGCTGCCTACTCCGGGACGGCCCCGGCGGCTACTCCCATTCCGTCGCCGGGCGCCGCAAGACCACCAGGGAACGTCCCGCCGCCTGCACCTTGCCGCCCGCCGGGGTGTGCGTGCGCAGGGATTCCCCCGTGGCCGCGGTGTCCACCACCAGCTCCCAGTCCGCGCCCCACTCCAGGGCGGGCAGCATGAAGGTGATGGGCTCGTGGTGCGCGTTGAGCAGCACCAGCAAGGTGTCCCCGACGATGCGGTGGCCCTCGTCGTCCGGCGTGGCGATGGCGTCCCCCCCCAGCAGGAAGGCCAGGGAGCGCACGTAGGGCTTCTCCCAGTCGTCGCGCTTCATCTCCTTGCCGTCCGGCCGGAACCACGCCAGGTCCTTCAGCTCGCTGTCCCAGATGTGGGCCCCGCGGAAGAAGCGGCGCTTGGAGAGCACCGGCTGCTCGCGCCGCAGCTTGATGATGCGGGCGGTGAAGTCCAACAACTGGCGCTGCTTCTCGTTGAGCTCCCAGTTCACCCACGACAGCTCGTTGTCCTGGCAGTAGGCGTTGTTGTTGCCCTTCTGCGTGCGGCCCATCTCGTCGCCCGCCACCAGCATGGGCACGCCCTGCGACAGGAAGAGGGACGCCAGGAAGTTGCGCTTCTGCTGCTCGCGCAGCGTGTTCACCTTGGGGTCGTTCGTCTCCCCCTCCACGCCGCAGTTCCAGGCGTGGTTGTCATTGGCGCCGTCGCGGTTCTCCTCGCCGTTGGCCTCGTTGTGCTTCTGGCTGTACGTCACCAGGTCGTGCAGCGTGAAGCCGTCATGCGCGGTGACGAAGTTCACGCTCGCCGTGGGCTTGCGGCCGGACAGCGCGAACAGGTCGGAGCTGCCGGTGAGCCGGGAACCAATCTCCGCCGCCTGCCGGTCGTCACCCTTCCAGTAGCGGCGCATGGTGTCGCGGTACTTGCCGTTCCACTCGCTCCACAGCACCGGGAAGTTGCCCACCTGGTAGCCGTAGTCCCCCACGTCCCACGGCTCCGCGATGAGCTTCACGCGGCTCAAGACGGGGTCCTGGTGGAGGATTTGAAAGAAGGCCGCGCGGGTGTCGTAGCCGTGCCTGTCGCGTCCCAGCGTCGTCGCCAGGTCGAAGCGGAAGCCGTCCACGTGCATCACTTCCACCCAGTAGCGCAGCGAGTCCGCGATGAGCTTCAGCGCATACGGGTGCGTGGCGTTCCACGAGTTGCCGCACCCCGTGAAGTCCATGAAGTAGCGCGGGTCCTTCTCACTGAGCCGGTAGTACGCGCCGGCGTCCAGCCCCTTGAAGGACAGCGTGGGGCCCAGGTGGTTGCCCTCGCAGGTGTGGTTGTACACGACGTCGAGAATCACTTCGATTCCCGCGCGGTGCAGCAGCTTCACCATCCCCTTGAACTCCGCCACCTGCTCGCCCAGCGAGCCCGACGCGCAGTAGCGCGCGTCCGGAGCGAAGAAGCCCAGCGTGTTGTAGCCCCAGTAGTTGGAGCGCCCCTTCTGGGTGAGGAACGGCTCGTCCATGAAGGCGTGGATGGGGAGCAGCTCCACGCTCGTCACGCCCACCTTCTTCAGGTGCTCGATGCTGGCCGGGTGCGCCAGGCCCGCGTACGTGCCGCGCAGGTGCTCCGGCATGCGCGGGTTCAGCTTGGTGAAGCCCTTGACGTGCAGCTCGTAGAGGACCGTCTTGTGCCAGGGGACCTCCGGCCGCTTGTCATTCTCCCAGTCGAACCCGTCCGACAGGATGACCGCCTTGGGCACGCCCCAGGCGTCGTCCTGCGTGTCCATGACGAGGTCCTCCTCCTTGCCCCCGTGCACGTACCCGTGGATGGGCGCCTTGGGGTCCACCTGACCGTGCAGCGCGCGGGCGTAGGGGTCCACCAGGAGCTTGTGCGGGTTGAAGCGCAGGCCCTTCTTCGGCTCATACGGACCGTGAACCCGCAGGCCGTACAGACAGCCGGCGTGCACGCCCGGCATGTAGCCGTGAAAGACGTGGTTCGTGGTCTCCAGCAACGGGAAGCGGCGCGTCTCCTTCTTGGGGTCGGCGGGGTCGAAGAGACAGACCTCCACCTTCTTCGCGTGCTCGCTGAACACGGCGAAGTTCACGCCGTTCCCGTCGTACGTGGCGCCCAGGGGAAACGGCTTCCCTGGAAGCACCTCGGCCCTTCTCATCCAGTGCTCCTCTCCAGCAGCACCACCGGGAACTCCGCGAGGAGCGGCCCCAGGGCCAGCCCCACGCCTCCCGGCCCCTGCTGGGGACGGACGGGGCGCCCGGTGAAGACATTGCGGAACATCATGCCCGCATATGCTTCCGGAAGGTTCAGGAACGTACCGTCATACGCCTGAGCCAGCCCGCCGGACTCCAGCGCCTCCAGCGTGTAACGCGGCGCGCAGGCAATCAGCACGCTGTCACCGTGCGTGCGCGCGAAGCCGACCGCCGCGGGCGAGCGCGGCCCGGACAGCTCCAGCGCCTCGTAACCGCCCGCGCGGCACAGGTCCGCGTACTTCTGACGCAGGCGCAGCGCCTCCGCCAGGACGAAGAGCTTCACCTGCCCGTCGTCCAGGTCCTTCACCAGCCGCTCGCACAGGGCGGGCCGGTCCTTCGCCGCCGCGTCGTCCAGCGCCGTGAGCAGCCGCTCGCGCAGGGCGTAGTCCACCGGCCGGCGGTTGTCCGGATCCACCAGCGACAAATCCCACAGCTCGCAGCCCTGGTACGTGTCCACCACGCCGGGCGAGGCCAGCTTCAGCAGCAGCTGCCCCAGCGCGTTGTGCTGGCCCGCGCGCTCGATGCGGCGCTTGAAGGCCTTCATGTCATCCAGGAGGGCCTGGCCCTTCGAGGGGTCGAAGCACGCGTCCACGAAGCGCGCCACCGCGTCGTCGTAGGAGCCGTCCGGGTTGGTCCACGACGTGCGGACCTTGGCCTCCTTGATGGCCTTGCCCATGTACTCGCGCACGCGGCGGTGGAACTCCTTCCACTCGCCTTCGGGCACCTGCTCGCCCATGGGCCACGCGCCCACCACCGTCTGGAAGAAGAGGTAGACGTCGTTGGACGACGGCGCGGGGCCCGAGGGCAGGTGGCTGACGAAGGGCCGGGTGAGGTCCGCCCAGGCGCGCACCTTCTCCCGCCAGTCCTCCGGCAGCTCCGTGAGGACGTTGATGCGCGCGCGCACGTCCTCGCTGCGCTTGGTGTCGTGGGTGCTGGAGGTGAGCATGCTCGCCGGCCAGCGCTCCGCGCGCTCCTGGTTGCGCAGGTGGAAGGTGGTGGCGCGCATGCCGAAGTGCTCCGGCTCGCCGCCCACCTCGTTGAGGCTCACCAGCCGGTTGTAGATGTAGAAGACGGTGTCCTCCAGGCCCTTGGCCATGACGGGGCCCGTCACCTGCTGGAGCTTCATCGCGAACCTCAACATCACCGCCTTCTCTTCATCCCCCACGTGCTCCGGGTAGCGGCCCAGGAGGATGTCGCGCAGGAAGTCGAAGATGGAGGCGTTGGTGGTGGTGTTGCGCTCCTTGGCGCGCTGGAGGGTCCACTCGATGTACTGCACATCGCGCACGTCCAGCTCCGCGCGCCAGCCGTCCACGTAGGTGCGGTACACGGGGAACAGCGCGATGAACTCCACCAGCGCGCGCCGCAGGCTGTTGAGCGTGAAGTCGCGCGTGCGGCGGTTCATCTCCGAGATGCGGTTGAGCTCGTGCGCCAGCACGTTGATTTCGCTGGCCATGCTCACGCGCATGATGAGCAGCTTCTTCTGGTACACCAACTCCGCGAAGTCCTGCGTGCCGCCCGCGAAGCGCTCGTACGTCTCCGTCAGGTGCGCCTCCGCGGCCGGGTGCACGAACAGGCCGCTCACCGCGTTGGCGAAGCGGTAGCCGGTGGTGCCGTGCACCGCCCACGACTCCGGGATGCGCTCGCGGCCGCCTTGAATCTTCTCCACCGCCACGAAAAGCGCCTTGCGCAGCGGGCTGTCCGGCGTGTCCATCACCTGGCGCCGCCACTTCGCGCGCAAGAGCGCCTCCACCTCCGGCCACCGCGCGTCGTCCCCCTCCTTCTTCTCCGCGTCGAAGCGCGCCCGCGCGCGCTCCACGAAGAAGCGCTCCTGCAGGTCCAGGAAGTAGGCGGTGGGGTCGAAGAGGCCGTCCGGGTGGTCGATTCTCAGGCCCGTGACGCGCCCCTCGCGCAGCCACTCGAAGATGCGCTGGTGCGCCTCCTGGAAGACGTCCGCGTCCTCCACGCGGATGGCGGCCAGGCCGTTGATGTCGAAGAAGCGGCGGTAGTTGATCTCCTCGCCCGCCACGCGCCAGTGCGCCAGCCGGTAGCTGCAGTTCTGCAGCAGCGAATCCAGGAGGTCGAAGGAGCGCACGTTGCCGGGCGTGCCGTTGAACACCCGGAGGTTCTCCTCCACGTACGCCGCCAGCTCCGCGCTGTCCGCCACCACCGCGGCGAGTCGCCGCTTGATGACCTCCTTCTCGCGGTGCCGCTCCGTCACCTTCGCCGCGTCCACCTCCGTGCGCAGCGGCAGGTGGTCCAGGGCCGTCAGGATGGAGAGCAGCTCCACCAGGTGCGTCGACTCCGGACCCAGCTGCTTCTCCAACCGCTCCAGGCCGTGCTTGAGGAGGGTCGCGTACTGGCGCGGCGCCACCGGCAGACGGTGGTCGTAGTAGTGCAGATGGAAGGCGCCGGACTCATAGGACAGCTTCAGCTCGCCGCGCTCCAGCACGATGCCGTACTGGTCGCCCAGGATGGGCAGCAGTACCTTGTCCGCCAGCTCGTCCTTCACCGGCCGCCAGTCCATGTCGAAGAACTTCGCGTAGACGGACGATGGGCCGTTCTCCAGCACGTCCAACCACAGCCGGTTGTCCCGCTCGATGCCCATGTGGTTGGGCACCACGTCCAGCACCTGCCCCAGCCCGTGCTCGCTCAGGGCGTCACAGAGGGCGGCGTGCTCTTCCTCCGTGCCCACCTCCGGGTTGAGCCGTTGGTGGTCCACGCAGTCGTAGCCGTGGGTGCTGCCGGGCGTGGCCTTGAGGTAGGGCGACGCATAGAAGTCGCTCACGCCCAGCCGGGCCAGGTACGGCACCAGCGCCTTCGCCTGTTGGAAGGTGAAGCCCTGATGCAACTGCATCCGGTAGGTGGACAGCGGCGTGCCGCGGCGCGATTGCAGCTCGCGTTGGACCTGTTCGAACAGGCCCTCCGCCTGGGCTTCCACCGCCGTGTTCGTGCCATCCGCGTCCGCCACCCGCGCGGAGCGCTCCCCTGCCTCGGAACCGTCGTGGAACATGACCCCCAGAGGTAGGTCCGACGCGGCGCGTCCGCCAGCGGGCAGATGCGCCTTCGCCCCCTTTTCAACGCTCCGGACGGGCGGCCGGTCCAGAGGGAAAAAGCGGAGGGCCCGTCCCGCGCGATGCGTGACGAGCCCCCAGGGTCCTTCGGGCTACCGGCGACGGCCCCGACGGGCCCTGCACCGTTCAGCTCAGGTGCTTGTTCACCAGCGCGGTCATCTCGAACATGGTGACGTTCTTCTTGCCGCCGAAGATGGGCTTGAGCTTGTCGTCGGCGTTGATCTGGCGCTTGTTCTTCGCGTCCTGGAGGTTGTTCTTCTTGATGTAGTCCCAGATCTTGCTGACCACCGCGGTGCGGGGCAGCGCCTTGGAACCGACGATCGCCGCCAGCTCAGCGGAGGGCGTCATCTCCTTCATGAACGCGGCGTTGGGCTTACGGCCCGCGGCCTTCTTCGCGGCAGGAGCCTTCTTCGCGGCAGCAGGGGCAGACTTCTTCGCAGCGGCTTTCTTGGCGGCCATTCGTCTTGTGTCTCCTCCCCTCCGAAGGGGACGTTGCACGGCGTGCTTTCATCTTCAAGCTAGAGCCGATGGCGCGTAGTAGCACGGCCTAGAGCGAAAAACAGCGTCCATCGCGCGCTTTTTCCCTCTGGGGCTCCTCGGAGCGACGGCTTCGGAGGCTAGAACTCGGCCCCGCAGCGCATTCTTCCCTCGGGAACGGAAGTCCCGCGACGCGTCCGGAGCGCCAGAATCCGGCTCCGGAGGCCGTTTTCCCTCGGGGATTGTGCCTCGCGGCGCGTCCGGAGGCGGAAAGTCGGCACCCGGAGCAGCCTCCCCCTCGGGGGGGACCCTGCCCTTTTCGGCGGTGGACGGGATGTGGCTTTTCGGATGAAACAGCGCCCATGAATGCCCTCATCACTGGTGCCGGTGGCTTCCTGGGGACCTGGCTCGCGCGGGCGCTGGCGGCTCGCGGCGACCAGATTTCATGCCTGTTGCGCCCCACCACGGACACCCGCGAGCTGGAAAAGGCCCTGGCGGGCCACCCCTGGACGCGGGTGGTGGGCGACGTGACGGACCCCGCCTCGCTGGCCAGCGCGGTGAAGGGCGTGGACGTCGTCTTCCACCTGGCCGGCATCCGCCGCGCCGCGCTGCGCGATGAGTTCATGCGCGTCAACGCGGAGGGCACCCGCCTCATCTGTGAGGCCATGGCCGCCCTGCCAGAGCCCCGTCCCCGCCTGGTGATGTGCGGCTCCCTGGCCTCCCACGGCCCCTCCACCCCGGAGCGCCCCCATGTAGAGGAGGACGCCTTCCATCCGCATGAGTGGTACGGCGAGAGCAAGGCGGAAGCGGAGCGCATCGCGTTCTCCTTCCAGGACCGGCTGCCGGTGACGGTGATCCGCCCGCCGCGCATCCTCGGGCCCGGAGACCGGGAAAACCTGACGTTCTTCAAGCTGGGGAAGAAGGGCATCCGGCTGGAGCTGGCCGGAGGCCCCCGTCCCCTGTCCCTGGTGGACGTGGAGGACGTGGTGGACCTGCTGCTCGTCTTGGCGGAGAAGCCGGAGGCCCTGGGGGAGGCGTTCTTCTGCGCGGGGCCGGAGCGGCTGACCCTGGAGGAGATGCAGGACCTGGGGGCGAAGGCCCTGGGCTTCCAGACGCGCACCTGGAGGCTGTCCCCGGCGGTGCTGACCGCCCTGGCCTCGGCGGCGGACGGGGTGACGCGGCTGACGGGCCGCAAGCTCCCCCTGAACCGGAAGCTGGCGCGGCAGCTCCTGGCCCCGGCCTGGACCTGCTCGGGGGCCAAGGCCGAACGCCTGCTGGGCTTCCGGCCGCGCCGTGGCCTGGCGGAGTCCATCACTCGCAGTGGTGAATGGTATCGCGCGCAGGGCTGGTTATAGCCCCATGCGCCCAAAGGGCCCGCAGCCCACGCTGGCCTTCCGCTTTCGTTGACCGGACCCCCCCCAGGATGGGAGGAAGCCCGACCGCCCATGCCCCCCAAAGTGCCCGCCAAAGCAGCCTTCTTCGACGTCGACGGGACGCTGGTCCGGACGAACATCGTCCACGTCTATGCCTATTACGCCATGAACCGGGGCTCGCTCCGGGGCATCGCGGGCCGCACCCTGGGCACCGCCCTGGGTCTGCCGGTGTTCGGCATCCTGGATGCCGTCAACCGCAAGGCCTTCAACGAGTTCTTCTACCGGTACTACTCGGGCCTCAGCGAGGACCGGCTCGTCACCATCGCGGAGGACATGTTCGAGGACGTCCTCAAGCCCGCGCTGTACGAGCAGACGCAGGACCTCATCGACGAGGCGCGTCGTGCCGGTTGCCGCATCGTGTTGGTCACCGGAGCGCTGGACTTCACCATGCGCCCGCTGGCCCGGCACCTGGGCTGCGATGACGTCATCGCCAACAAGATGCAGTTCGTGGGCGGCAAGGCCACCGGCAAGGTGATTCCGCCCATCATCGAAGGCGCCAACAAGGCCAACGCCATCCGCGCCTATTGCGAGCGCGAAGGCCTGGCCCTCAACCAGTGCCATGGCTACTCGGACAGCGCCTCCGACTACGCCATGCTCGCCGTGGTGGGACGGCCCACCGCGGTGAACCCGGACCTGCGGCTGCGCTCGCTCGCGCGCGCGTACAACTGGCCCATCCTGGACCTGAAGTAATCCCCCACCCCTTTTCGCCGCCCCCTTCATCCATGCGCCCGCTCAAGACGCTCCAGAAGCTGTACGACGAGGAAAGCCAGGTGGTCATCACGGAGAAGGGCAGCCCCCCTCGGGCGCTCTTCTACGGTGAGGGCTTCCTCCAGGAAGACCTGCCCGTGGGCACCCGGGTCATCTTCCCCCGCCCCCCGCTGGAGGGCGTGCCCAACGTGAAGGCCGCCATCCGCTGGGCCATCAACCACCCGGAGGGCATGGACCCGCTGCACGCGCTGCTCAAGCCCGGCATGCGGCTGACGTGCGTCATCGACGACATCAGCGTCCCGCTGCCGCCCATGGTCACGCCGGACGTGCGCCAGTCCATCCTGGAGGTGGTGCTGGAGCTGTGCGCGGACAGTGGCGTGGATGACGTGCACCTGGTCATCGCCAACGCGCTGCACCGCCGGATGACCGAAGGCGAGATGAAGCGCATGGTGGGCGAGAAGATCTTCGACGCCTACTACCCGGACCGCTACTACAACCACGACGCGGAAGACCCGGACGGCATCACGGAGCTGGAGCGCACCAGCCACAATGAAGTGGTGGCGGTGAACCGCCGCGTGGCGGAGAGCGACCTCATCGTCTACGTGAACATCAACTTCGTGCCCATGAACGGCGGGCACAAGTCCATGGGCACGGGCGTGACGAACTACGCGTCGCTCCGGCACCACCACAACCCGAAGACCATCCGCGACTCCGACAGCTACATGGAGCCGAAGGCGAGCGCGCTCTACACGAAGAACTCGCGCATCGGCACGGTCATCGACCAGACGCTGAAGGTCTTCCACATCGAGACCACGCTGAACAACCGCATGTTCGGCGCGCCCACGGACTTCCTGGCGAAGAAGGAAGAGGACTACACGGAGGCGGACCGGCTGAAGTTCCAGGCCCTGCGCTTCACGCTGTCCAAGCTGCCCCGCGCGGCGGCGCGCAAGGTGCTCAACGCCATCCCCGCGCCCTATGACGTGACGGGCGTGTTCGCGGGGGCCACGGAGCCCACGCACCAGAAGACGCTGGAGCAGAGCTGGAAGCAGTACGTGGTGCCGGTGGAGGGGCAGAGCGACATCGTCATCTTCCCCATCCCGTTCGTCAGCCCCTACAGCGTCAACTCCGTCCTCAACCCGCTGCTCGTGCAGGTGATGGGGCTTGGGTACTTCTACAACCTCAACCGGGGCGTGCCGCTGGTGAAGAAGGGGGGCGTGCTCATCCTCCTGCACCCGGCCTACGACGAGTTCGACCCCGTGCAGCACCCCAGCTACATCGAGTTCTTCCACCGGCTGCTGCCGGAGACGCGGGACTCCATGAAGCTGGAGCACAAGTACGAGAAGGAGTTCGCGGAGAACCCCAGCTACGTGCACCTGTACCGCAAGGGCAACGCCTACCACGGCGTGCACCCCTTCTACATGTGGTACTGGGGCGAGAATGGCCGCCAGCACGTAGGCAAGGTCATCGTCGCGGGCGCGGAGAACAACCACGTCCCGGCCCTGCTCGGCTGGGATCGCACCGACACCCTCTCCGAGGCGATTGAAGAGGCGCGCGGCTTCATGGGGCGCTCCGCGTCCATCAGCCTGCTGCGCATCGCGCCCACGGTGATGGTGGACGTGAAGTGAAAGGGTCGCACACGGACATGGCCACGCCCTCCGAGCTGAACGTCACCGAGGTCTTCACCGGCAAGCGCATCGTCTTCGTCGGCACCACCGGCTTCGTGGGCAAGGTGACGCTGTCGATGTTGCTGGCCCACTACGGCGACGTGCTGGACCGGGTCTACGTCATCGTGCGCAAGGGCAGCGCCGCGTCCGCGGAGCGCCGCTTCTTCGACAAGGTGGCGCCCAGCGAGCCCTTCCAGCCGCTGCGCGACCGCCTGGGCGACGAAGGCGCCATGGCGTTCATCCAGAAGAAGTGCACCATCCTGGATGGCGACATCACCGACCCCTTCGTGGGCCTGGAGGAGGCGCAGGTCGACGCGCTCACCGGACAGGTGCACGCCATCGTCAACTGCGCGGGCCTGGTCTCCTTCAATCCGTCCCTGGAGGTGGGCCTCAACGTCAACACCCACGGCGTGAAGAACGCGGTGGCGCTGGCGCTGCGCTGGTCCGTGCCGCTCATCCACATGTCCACCGCGTTCGTCGTGGGCAACCGCAGCGGGCTCGTCTTCGAGGACGAGCAGGTGCTGAACTACTTCCCCAAGCAGGGGGAGATGGACGGGCGCGACTTCAGCCTGGAGCAGGAGCTGGCGGACGCGGATAAAATCGTGGCCCGCCTGCGCGAACAGGCGGATGACAAGGCGCTCACCTCCCTCTTCCGGCAGAAGGCGCTGGACCGCCTGGAGGAGGAGGGCCGCGACGCCACCGACGAGAAGACGCTGCGCCTGGCCGTGGGCCGCGAGCGCAAGCTGTGGCTGTCCGGCGAGCTGGTCCGCGCGGGCATGGAGCGCGCGCAGCACTGGGGCTGGCCCAACACGTACACGTACGCCAAGCACCTGGGCGAACAGGTGATGGCGGGGACGCCGGGGCTTCGCTACTCCATCGTGCGACCCTCCATCGTGGAGAGCGCGGCGCACTTCCCCTTCCCCGGCTGGAACGAAGGCTTCACCACGTCCGCGCCGCTGGCGTACGCGGGCATCAAGGGCCAGCGCGGCATCCCCGCGGGCGACCACGCCATCCTGGACATCATCCCGGTGGACCAGGTGGCCGGCGCCACGCTGGGCATCACCGCGCACGCGATGCAGGTGGAGGAGCGCCGCGTCTACAACCTGGCGTCCGGTGACGTGAACCCGTTCCTCGCCAGCCGCTCCGTGGAGCTGGTGGGTCTGTACCGCCGCCGCTACTACCGCAACCGTGAGACGGGCAACTCGCTGGTCAACTCGCTGCGCTCGCGCATCGAGCCGCAGCCCGTGAGCAAGCAGGAGTTCCAGCTGCTCAGCGCGCCCATGCTGGCGAAGGGCGCGAAGCTGCTGAAGAAGGCCATGGACGAGGTGCGGCCCGCGTGGGGCGCGCCCCGCGTGCAGGCGATGATGGACAAGGCCCGCGTCGCGCTGGACGAGGTGGAGTCCCAGGCGGGCAGCCTCGGCGGCCTCATCGAACTGTTCCTCCCCTTCCTCTGGGAGAACCGCTACGTCTTCCGCTGCGACAACACGCGCTCCGTCTACGAGCGCATGGTGCCGGCGGACCGCGCGAAGATTGACTGGGCGCCGGACCGCATCGACTGGCGCGAGTACTTCCTGGGCACGCACCTGCCCGGCCTGGAGAAGTGGGTGTTCCCGGGCCTGGACGAGGAGCGCGAGAAGCGCACCGCCATCCCCGCGCACCGCGACCTGCTGGAGCTCTTCGAAGCCACCGTGCACGCGTACCGCCACCGGGTGGCGTTCCGCATGGCAGCGGGAGAGAAGGAAGAGCGCTTCACCTTCGGCGAGGTGCACCGCTACGCGGCCCGCGTGGGCAGCTACCTGATGGCCCAGGGCATCAAGCGCGGCGACCGCGTCCTCCTGGTGTCGGAGAACCGGCCGGAGTGGGCCATCAGCTACTTCGGCATCCTGCGCGCTGGCGGCACCGCCGTGCCGGTGGACCCCTCGCTCACCGAAGCGGAGGTGGTCAACATCGCGAAGCGCGCGGCGGCGAAGCAGTGCCTCGTGTCCGAGCAGACCGCGGAGGACTTCCCCGGCCTCTTCACCGCGCTGGGTGAGGGCGTGGGCGTGGCCAGCCTCGCGGAGGCCATGACGGGTGACCCGGCGTTCCCGGACCGCATTGGCCCGGTGAGGAAGTCCGCCGCCGCGGACGACGTGGCGAGCGTCATCTTCACCTCCGGCACCACCGGCACGCCCAAGGGCGTGATGCTCACGCACCGCAACTTCGCGGCGCTGGTGGCGAAGCTGGCGGGCGCGTTCGACGTGGGCGTGGGTGACGGCGTGCTGTCCGTGCTGCCCCTGCACCACACCTTCGAGTTCTCCGCCGGCTTCCTCACGCCGTTCATGCGCGGCGCGGAAATCACGTACATCGACGAGCTCACGTCGGACCGGCTGGGCGACGTCTTCGAGACGGGCCGCGTGACGGCGATGATTGGCGTGCCCGCGCTCTGGCAGCTCTTGCACCGCAAGATTACGCAGGAGATGGCCGCGCGCCCGCCGCTGGTGGAGCAGGCGCTCAAGGCGCTGATGGCGGCCAACGGGGAGCTGCGCAACCGCAGCTCGCTCAACCTGGGCAAGCTGCTGTTCTGGCCGGTGCACCGCAAGTTCGGCGGACGGGTGAAGGTCCTGGTGTCCGGCGGCTCCGCGCTGTCGGAAGAAGTGCACCAGGCCTTCCACGAGCTGGGCTTCACCATGCGCGAGGGCTACGGCCTCACGGAGGCCGCGCCGGTGCTGGCGGTGTCCGAGGCCACCAACAAGCGCGTGAAGGGCACGGTGGGCAAGGCGCTGCCGGGCATCGAGTTCAAGATTCAGAACCCGGACAACGACGGCATTGGCGAGGTGCTGGCCAAGGGCCCGAACGTGATGGCGGGCTACTTCGGGGACCGCGAGGCCACCGAGGCCGTGGTGAAGGAAGGCTGGCTGCACACCGGCGACCTGGGCCGCATGGACGACGAGGGCCGCCTGTACCTCATGGGCCGCGCCAAGGACGTCATCGTCGACGCCAACGGCAAGAACGTCTACCCGGACGAGCTGGAGGAGCTGTACCAGGAGCACGAGCACATCAAGGAGATGTCCATCGTCGGCCTGCCGGATGACGCCGGCGGCGAGAAGGTGGCGTGCCTGTGCGTGCCGGACTTCAAGGACCGCCCGCGTGAAGAGGTCCGCCACGAGCTGGAGGAGCACTTCCGCAAGGTGAGCGCGGGCATGCCCTTCTACCGGCGCGTGAAGGTGCTGCGCTTCTGGGACGGCGAGCTGCCGCGCACGTCCACCCGCAAGGTGAAGCGCAAGCGCGTGGTGGAGGAACTGCAGCGGCTGGACCGCGTGGCCGCCAGCGCGGGCCGCGTGAAGGAGAAGGCGCAGGCAGCGCCCACCACCGGCGGCGTGTCGGACTGGCTCTTCCCGCTCATCGCGGAGGTATGCCACCGCCCGGCGTCGGACGTGCGGCCGGACTCGCAGCTCATTGGCGACCTGGGCTTCGACTCGCTGATGCTCACGGAGATGTCCGTGGCGCTGGAGGGCGCGGGCGTGCCGCTGCCCGCCATTGAAGACCTGACGCAGGTGCAGACGGTGGAGGACCTGCGCAAGCTGGTGGTGGCCTCCGGACGCCGGCCCTCGCAGGAGACGCGGGCGCGCGACATCAAGAAGGAAGCCGAGCGCGCGGAGGAAGCGGAGATTCCGGTGCCGGAGTCGGTGTCCGCGCTGGGCCGGCAGCTCTTGTCCTTCGGGCAGAAGGTGCTCTACGGCGGCGTCTTCGACGTGAAGGTGACGGGCAAGACGTTCATCCCGCAGAACCGCAACTTCCTCGTCATCGCCAACCACGCCAGCCACCTGGACGCGGGCCTGGTGCGCGTGGTGCTGGGCGGCCAGGGCGAGCGGCTGGTGTCGCTGGCCGCGCGCGACTACTTCTTCGACACGCCGCTCAAGCGCGCGTGGTTCGAGAACTTCACCCACCTCATCCCCATCGACCGGCAGGGCAGCCTGCGTGAGTCGCTGCGCGTGGCGGGCGAGGCGCTGCGGCAGGGCTTCAACGTCCTCATCTTCCCGGAGGGCACGCGCTCCAAGACGGGCGAGCTGATGGAGTTCAAGCCGACGCTGGGCTACCTGTCGCTCACCTACGGGGTGGACGTGCTGCCGCTGTACATCCACGGCGCGTACGAAGCGCTGCCCAAGGGCTCCATGTTCCCGAAGACGAAGGAGCTGGAGGTGCACGTGGGCCCGGCGCTGGAGTACGCGTCGCTGAAGGCCCGGGCGCAGGGCATGGCGCGCTCGGAGGGCTACCGCTACGTGACGCACATCGCGGAGGAAGCGGTGCGCTCGCTGAGGGCGGGCAAGGTGCTGGACCTGGAGCAGGTGGGCGCGGACCGGGACTTCACCCCGCCCGCCCGGGCCCTGCCGGAAGGGAAGGACGCGTGAAGCTGCTCGTCACCGGAGGCACGGGATTCCTGGGCACGCACCTGGTGCCCAAGCTGGTTGCCGCGGGCCACGACGTGCGCCTCATCGCGCGCTCGAAGCCGTCAGGCCCCGCGTTCGCGAAGACCGAAGTCCAGCAGGGCGACCTCAAGGACCGGGACGCCGTGCGCCGCGCGCTGGAGGGCGTGGACGCCGTCTACCACCTGGCGGGGCTCGTCTCCTTCCAGAGCAAGGACGCGCGGCGGATGTACGAGCTGCACGTGGACTGCACGCGCGAGCTGCTACGCGACGTGCGCGAAGCAGGCATCCAGCGCGTCATCCTGGGCTCCACCTCCGGCACCATCGCGGTGTCGAAGGACGACCGCGTGGGCACGGAGGACGACGACTACCCCATCACCACCGTCGCCAACTGGCCCTACTACCTGTCCAAGATTTACGAAGAGAAGCTGGCGCTGGAGTACTGCCGCAAGCACTCCGTCCCGCTGGTGGTGCTCAACCCCAGCCTGCTGATGGGGCCCGGGGATGACCGCCTGTCCTCCACCTGGACGGTGGTGAAGTTCCTCAACCGGGAGATTCCGGCCATGCCCGGCGGCGGCATCTCCTTCGTGGACGCGCGCGACGCGGCGGACGCCTTCGTGCAGGCGCTCACCAAGGGCGAGGTGTACGGCCGCCACCTGATGGGCGTGAACATGGCCATGCCGGACTTCTTCGACCGGCTCCAGCGCCTCACCGGAGTGCCCGCCCCGCGCATGAAGCTGCCGCGCGAGGTGAACATCTGGGGCGGCAAGCTGCTGGAGCAGTTCGCGAAGCTGCGCGGCACCGTGTCCAAGCTCGACCCGCAGGAGGTCGAGATTGGCGAGCACTTCTTCTACCTGGAGCCCGCCAAGGCCGAGCGCGAGCTGGGCTTCAAGGCGCGCGACGTCCACGAGACGCTGCTGGACACCGTCCAGTACCTCTACGGGAAGATGCCGCCCGGCAGCCTGCCCGGCACCCGCGGCCGGCTGGCCGAGTCGCGCGAAGGCACCTGACGTTCCAGGAAGAAAGCGCGGCGGGCCCTACGGGTTCGCCGCGCCGCCGTGCACCCGGCCGCCGCTCACGCGCTCCACGAGCCGGGCGGCGTTCGGGTCCTTGTCCTTCTGGTGCCACACCCAGGCGGCGCCCAGGAAGGCCACTCCCAACAGGACGAGGATGAGCCGGGCCAGGAAGGACGGGCCTGAGCCTTCGTCCGCCATGGCCTTCAGCCCACCACGCGGTTACGGCCGGACTTCTTGGCCTTGTAGAGGTTCGCGTCCGCCACCTTGATGAACTGGGACGGCTCCGACATCTCCGAGGCGACTTCCGCCACGCCCAGGGAGATGGTGACGGGGATTTCCTTGTCCTCGAAGACGAAGCGCTTGTCCTCCACCAGCTTGCGGATCTTCTCCGCGAACAGGCGCGCCTTGTCCGGACCGTCCTCCGGCATCACCACGGCGAACTCCTCGCCGCCGTAGCGCGCGAAGCACTGCTCGCGCCGGACGAGCTTCTTGATGGACTGCGCCAGCTCCCGCAGCACGTAGTCGCCGGCCAGGTGACCGTGCACGTCGTTGATCTGCTTGAAGTGGTCGATGTCGAACATGAACATCGACAGCGTGCGCTGGTACCGGTGCGAGCGGCCCATCTCCCGCTCCAGGTACTCCAGGAAGTAGCGCTTGTTGTTGATGCCGGTGAGACCGTCCGCGATGGTCAGCGTGTAGATGGTCTCGTGGTACTGGGTCTCGATGTTGTCGCCGTCGAGGAACTTGAAGATGGAGCCTCCCACCTTCACCAGGTCCCCGCTGCGCAACGGCTGCGCCTGGAGCACTTCCCGGTCGTTGAGGTAGGTGCCGTTGGTGGACTGGAGGTCCTCCACGAACATCTTCCCCTGCCGGCCCCAGATGCGCGCGTGGCGGCGGGACACGTTGTCCAGGTCCACCACGATGTGGTTGTGCTGGTCGCGACCGATGGTGAACTCGGTCTCTTCCAGCACGTACTTCTTGCCCAGCTCAGGGCCGTGGATCTGCACGAGGCAGCACTCAGCGCCGCGCTCGGGTCCCGGGGTGAGGCTGGAGATCTTGGTGACTCGCGTTTGGTCGCCAGACATCGCTTGGCCACGCTAGCACGCAAGGTCCGGGGAAGCCACGCAAGCCAAGAGGACGTACGGGGTTGCGCCCCTCCTCCTACATGCCGCGAAACCGAGAGGTCGCTTTCCTCCCATCCGCCCCGCCCGGTTGGGCACTCAACGGAAAAGCTTGCACCGGCCGCACGGCCATTGTGGGCCAGCGGCCGGGGGCTAACGTGGCCGGCACCTATGTCAAAGCTGCTGGCCATGATTCTTGCGGGAGGCGCTGGCACGCGCCTGGAGCCCCTGACCCGGGAGCGCGCGAAGCCCGCGGTTCCGTTCGGTGGGCGCTACCGCATCATCGACTTCGTCCTGTCGAACTTCGCCAACTCCGGCGTGTACCGGATGAAGGTGCTGACCCAGTACAAGAGCGACTCGCTCAACAACCACCTGTCGCGCGCGTGGCGCATGACGGCGTTCCTGGGTCACTACGTGGAGGCGGTGCCCGCGCAGATGCGCACCGGCGTGGACTGGTACAAGGGCAGCGCGGACGCCATCTACCAGAACCTCAACATCATCACGGACGAGGAGCCGGACCACATCTTCGTCTTCGGCGCGGACCACGTGTACCGGATGGACACGCGCAAGATGCTGGACTTCCACATCGAGCGGAAGGCGGCGTGCACGGTGGCCGCGATTCCGGTGCCCATCGAGCAGGGGCACGAGTTCGGCATCATCGACGTGGGGCCGGACGGGCGGATGCTCCAGTTCCTGGAGAAGCCCAAGAACCCGCCGCCCATGCCGGGCAACCCGAAGATGTGCCTGGCCTCCATGGGCAACTACCTCTTCACCACGGACACGCTGGTGAAGCAGGTGGTGCGCGACGCGGCGGACGAGAAGAGCGCGCACGACTTCGGCAAGTCCATCATCAGCCAGCTGTACAAGCACGAGCCCGTGTACGTGTACGACTTCGCCCAGAACACGGTGGCCGGCCAGGAGGACAAGGAGCGCGGCTACTGGCGGGACGTGGGGAACATCGACGTGTACTACCAGTCCAACATGGACCTGGTGGAGGTGGACCCGACCTTCAACCTGTACAACGACCGCTGGCCCATCCACACGCAGCCCAACAACTACCCGCCGGCGAAGTTCGTCTTCGCGGACCGGGAGAACAAGCGCGTGGGCACCGCCACGGACTCGCTGGTGGCGGAGGGCTGCATCATCTCCGGCGGCCACGTGCACCGCTCCGTGCTGTCGCCGAAGGTGCGGGTGAACTCGTATTCGGAGGTGGAGGACTCCATCCTCTTCGAGAACGTCACCATCGGACGCCGCTGCCGCATCAAGCGGGCCATCATCGACAAGAACGTGGAGATTCCGCCCGGGATGACCATTGGCTACGACCCGGTGGAGGACAAGCGCCGCTTCCACGTCACGTCCGGCGGCGTCGTCGTCATCCCCAAGGGGATGAAGGTCACCTGACCGTCAGCCAGGTGCCTTCCAGCAGCGGGCGCTCCCGGAATCACGTCCGGGGCGCCCGCTTTGCTTTTCGCTTCAGTGGAACGCGGCCTTCACGTCCGGCCGGTTGAGCACGATGAGCGACCAGATGCCCGGCACGAGCGACAGGCAGGAGCACGGGCCGCAGCACGGGATGCAGCAGAGGATGGCGGCCGTCATGGCCCAGCCGTAGCTCCGCAGGTTCTTCATCTTCCAGCCGCCGAAGGCCACCAGCCCGTTGAGCACCAGCCCGGGCGCGGTGGTCACGACGCGTCCCATGGGCGACAGCATCCACGTGACGATGTCCTTCCACTGCTGGGGCATGTCCGGGTTGTCGAAGAAGTTCTCCAGCTGCGCCGAGCTCGTCGGCGTCACCATGCTCACCAGCAAGTACAGGAAGGTGAGGCCCGCCATCACCAGCATCAGGATGGAGGGGACGGACAGGTCCTGGGCGGCCTTCGCGCGCGAGGGGTTGAAGTCCGGCGCGGGCGGGATGTCGTGGGTCTCGTCCATGACGTGGGGCTCAGGCCGGCTGGCGCATGGCCGCGACGGGGCGCTTCTCGAAGGCGGCCAGCGTGGTGGCGATCTCCTGGTTCACCTGCCGCAGCATGTCCTGCTTCTCCCGGAACGGCAGGAAGGCGCTCTTGAAGCCGGACACGATGATGGTGGTGAGGTCCTCCAGCGACAGGCCCAGCTCGCGGTGGGCCAGCCACAGCTCCTTCGTCACCGTGGTGTCGGTGATGAGGCGGTTGTCCGTGTTGATGGTCACCCGCAGGCCGTAGTCGAAATAGAACTTGAGCGGGTGGGACTCCAGCGAGGACACCGCGCCCGTCTGGACGTTGGAGGACGGGCAGACCTCCATGGGGATGCGGTGGTCGTTGACGTAGTTGAGCAGGTCCCCGTCCTCGCGCAGCCGGGTGCCGTGGCCAATGCGGTGCGCGCCCAGCGAGTGGATGGCCTGGGAGATGGACTCCGGTCCGTAGGCCTCACCGGCGTGGGCGGTGCAGTTGACGTTGTTCTTGAGGATGAGGCGGAAGGCGTCCAGGTGGTCCTTGGCGGGGAAGCTGGCCTCCGCGCCCGCCAGGTCGAAGCCCACGACGCCGCGGTTCTTGTACGCCACGGACAGCTCCGCCAGGCGCATGGACGTCTGCGGGTTGATGTGGCGGATGCCGCAGACGATGACGGCGCACTTGATGCCCGTCTCCTTCTTCGCGGCGCGCAGGCCCTCCAGCACGGAGTCGATGACGGTGGTCATCTTCAGGCCCTTCTGCAGGTGCAGCGCGGGCGAATAGCGCACCTCCAGCCAGCGCACGTTCTCCGCGGCGGCGTCCACGGCCAGCTCGTAGGCGGCGCGGTAGAGGGACTCGGCCGTCTGGAGGACGGAGAGCGTCACGTCGAACGCGACGAGGTACTCCTCCAGGCTCTTGCACACCTGGCCCATGTGGATGGCCTTGGCCAGGCCGTCCTCGGTGTCGGCCATGAGCTTGATCTTCTGCTGCTCGGCCAGCTCCAGGATGGTCTTGAGCCGCATGGACCCGTCCAGGTGGCAGTGCAGGTCCGTCTTGGGGAGCGCGTGGAGCAGCTCCTCCGTCACCGCCAGCGTGGGGGGCGGGATGATGTCCGTACGCCGGGCGGATGAAGGGATGCCGGTGGCGTTGGGGGTTTCGTCTTCACGAATCGTGGGCATGGTCGAAGTTCCTCGCTTGCGTCATCCTCCCCCAAACCATGCCGTCCCGCGCCTGTCCACGCCTGCCCCTGCTGACCTGCCTGATGTTGACGCTGGCCGTCATGGCGTGCCAGCGGGCGCCGGTGGAACCGGCCTTCCAGTACTCCAGCAATGCGTCCTCGCGGACGGGGCTCACGGCCCTTTCGGACGGGGTGCTCCTGGGCAACGAAGCGGGCACGGTGGTGCGCCTGGACCGCGAGGGCCGGCCGGTGTGGACCGCCCGGCTGGGCCGCGAGGTGGCGGTGGCCCCCGCCCTGGCCGGCGAGAGCGTCGTCGTGGGGACGGTGGTGGGCGAGGTGGCCTGCCTGTCGCTCGAGGACGGCAAGGAGCGCTGGCGCCTGGGAGGCGAGCCGCCCGTGCTGACACCGCCCGTGGTGGACGACGCGGGACACACCGTCTACCTGGTGGCGCCCGATGGCGCGGTGCGCGCCCTGGCGGTGGACTCCGGGCAGGAGCGCTGGAAGCAGCCGGCGCCCAAGGCCCCCACGCCCGCGTCGGCGGAATCCTTGGAGCCACAGCCATCCGTGACCCCGGGGCTCCGGGCGGCGCCGGTGCTGGTGGCGGACGTGCTGGTGGTGCCGCTCGGCTCGGGGCTGTGGGCGCTGGACGCCCGGAGCGGTGTGCCGCGCTGGTCGCTGCCGGTGACGGACGTGGTGGGGCTGGATTCGGAGCGCGACACGGTGTTCGTGGCCACGCGGCCGGGCCGGGTGCTGGCGCTGTCGGTGAAGAACGGGAGCACGCGCTGGGAGCAGCGCTTCTCGGACGGGGTGACGGGGCCGCCCGCGCGGGCGCTGGGCGCGCTGTGGGTGGGCGCGGGCCCGTCGTCGCTGGTGGGGCTGTCCACCTCGGAGGGCCGGGAGGTGGCGCGGGTGGTGCTGCCCTCGCCGCTGGTGGGCCGGGTGCAGGTGGGGCTGGAGGACCTGCTGCTGGTGCCCACGTCCGGCCACGAGGGGAACCTGGTCGCGCTCAAGGCGCCGGGCTGGACGCCTGCGTTCACCGTGCGGGCGGACACGCCGCTGCGCACGCGGCCGGTGGTGCGCGGGCCGCTGGTGTTCGTGCTGGGGTTGGACGGCCGCGTGCTGGCGTGGCGGCTGCGGGTGCCGCCGCCCGCCTGAGGACTCAGGCGCCGGAGCCGGTGGGGACGTCCACTTTCGCGTCGCTCACGGACTCCACGTAGTCCAGGTCGCGGTGGAAGGTCTCCGCCAGCCGCGCCAGGGCGACGAGCGCCAGGACGAAGCACACCGCGCCCACGGCCAGCGCCGCGTGCGCCACGCCCAGGGAGCCCTTGAGCTGACCGAAGGCGGTGGCGGCAATCACCGCGGAGCCGCGCACGAAGTTGGGCACGGACGTCGCCACGGTGGCGCGGATGTTGGTGCCGAACTGCTCGGCCGCCATGGTGATGAGCACCGCCCAGTAGCCCACGCTCAGGCCAATGAGGAAGGTCAGCGCGTAGATGAGCGTCGGGGTGAGGCCCGGCATGAGCCCGTACACGAGCACCAGCGCGAACCAGACGCACAGGCTGAAGCCCACGGCGCGCTTGCGGCTCTGGAGCCACTGGCTCAGCAGGCCGGACATCAGGTCTCCCAGCGTCAGGCCCACGCTGCCGAAGAGGATGGCGTCGCCGGCGGTCACCGTGCCCTGCACGTTGAGGCCCGCCGTCAGCTCCGGGGCGAAGACGAAGAGGATGCCGGTGGTGAAGTAGATGGGCACGCCCACGAGGATGCAGCCCAGATACTTGGAGAAGCGTCCGCCCGTGATGAGCAGGAGCGGGTTCCCCTTCGCGGGGCCGGCCTTCTGGGTGAAGAGGGCGGACTCGGACACCTTGAAGCGCGCGAAGAGGAGCAGCAGGCCCAGCACGCCGCCCGTCACGTAGGCCGCCTTCCAGTGCAGGTGCTGCCCGACGAGCGCCGCGACGACGATGCCCAGCATGCCCAGCGTGGCGACGACGGTGGTGCCCAGGCCGCGCTTCTCCTTGGGCAGGGACTCGGCGACCAGCGTGATGGCCGCGCCCAGCTCGCCCGCGAGCCCCAGTCCTCCGAGGAAGCGGCACGCGGCGTAGCTGTTCACGTCCCAGACGAAGGGGTTGAGCAGGTTGGCCACCGAGTACAGGAGGATGGAGCCGAACATCACGGACAGCCGTCCCCGCTTGTCCCCGAGCAGGCCCCAGAAGAGGCCGCCCACCATCATCCCCGCCATCTGCGCGTTGTAGATGAACAGCCCCTTCTGGAAGATGTCGGAAGGGTCCGTGAGGCCCAGGTCCTTCAGCGACGCGACGCGCACCACGCCGAACAGCGTGATGTCGAAGAGGTCCACGAAGTAGCCGAGCCCCGCCACGAGGACGGTGAGGTTCAGGACCGAGCGCAGTTCCCGGAGACGGTTCATGGCGCGCAACCCTACCGCTTCTGGCCCGGGCGGGAAGGAGGACTCCGCGCCTCCAGCGCCTGCCACTTCGCCAAACACAGACATCCACCACCGCGCCTGCCCACCCCGTGAGTCCGGGAGGACGGGCGCGGGTGGCCTCC
>NZ_RAWR01000167.1:0-24538 GCF_003986945.1 Corallococcus sp. AB018
CGCCCCCCCACCCCGCCGCCGGTGGTGCGCGACGTGGAGCTGGCGTCGAAGGTGGAGGCGCTCACGCAGCAGGTGGCGGACCTGGAGCGCATGGTGGCGCAGCAGGCGCGCGTGATGCGCGCGATGATGGACGCGCTGGAGGCCCGGGGCGCGTTGACCCGCGAAGAGGTCCAGGCAAAGGCCCGGTGAACACGCCATGACGCTCCTCTTCTCCGAAAAGCTGAAGCTGGAGCTCACCGTCACCGCGGGCGAGCAGGCCTTCGCCATTCCCGGTGGACAGGTGCGGGACTTCTCGCTGCGGATGACGCCCACGGGCTTCAGCTGCGAGCTGACGTTCTGGACCTCGCTGGAGAAGGCGGACGCGGCGCTGTTCACCGCGTTCAGCAAGCCGGACCTGGTGCGGGTGCGGCTGGCGCTGTCCGGCGTCTTCAACCCTCCGCCCACGCCGCTGGTGGTGCAGGGCATCGTCACGGAGAAGCGCGTCGGAGGCACCGCGCACGGCAACAAGGACAGCGTGGCGGTGGCCTTCCGCCAGTACACGGTGCTCTTCGAGGACCCCGCGCGCGTGCTCTGGAAGCAGCACCGCCCGGTGGAGCTGCACACGGCGAAGAAGCTGTCGGACCTGCTGGACGCGCACAAACCCGGCGGCCTGCTGCTCACCTACGACTGGGACGCGCTGGAGGCGAAGCAGGCCCTGGTGTGCCTGGGCATCGGGGACGACCACGCGGCCGCGAGCTTCTACGACTTCGTCCTCTGGTTCGTGGACACGCGCGGCGGCGTGCTCACCTACGACAGCCCCAAGGACACGTACACCTTCTCCGCGAAGAAGCTGGCCACGGGCACCGTCACCGGACTCAGTCGCAAGCACGTGTCGCGCGTGGACGTGGAGATGCCGCCCGTCATCCGGCACAGCACGCGGGTGCTCAACGGCTTCGGGGCCGGGGCAACCACGGTGGCGCTGGAGCAGTCCCAGTCGGTGGCGGGCATCCAGCACGACATGCTGGTGCGCACGCCCATCGCGACGGAGGCGGAGCAGCGTCAGTCCGAGGAGAAGGGGCGCCTGCGCGTGCGCAAGCGGCGGCTGCGGCTGACGTTCTCCGACGTGCCGCCCATCGCGCTGCACCCGGGGGCGTTGATCAAGCTGGACGGCGGGCGGTGGAGCCCGGACCTCACGGGCCTGGGGGAAGACCATCGCGTCGCGGAGCTGGCCTTCGACGGAGTGGGGCTCCAGGCCGGTCCGCATGACGGGCAGCAGGAGACGATGCAGGGCTACACGGTCTCCCTGTCCGTGCTGCTGGAGCAGAAGTCGGATCCGGTGCCGGAGCTGCCCGCGTACCGGCCGCCCCGCTACCCCATCTACGTCGAGGGCAAGATGCACAGCCCCGGCGGCGAGGCCACGGACCGCATCTACCTGCAGGTGGATGATCAGAAGACGTCCGTGACGAACTACCGGGTGGCCATTCCCCTGTGGAACAAGACGGTGAGCGTGCCTGCGGAGCCCGGTGAGTTCCCGGGGACGTTCTACTTCCCGCCGTACAAGAACGAGCGGGTGCTGGTGGCGCTGCACTTCGACCACGCGGCGCTGCACCGCTTCCTGGACTGGGGCGAAGGCGTGCGCATGCCCCAGGACAGCCAGGGCGATCAGATCCTCTTCGGCAAGAACGGCGCGAACCAGACGGCGTTCACGCACGACTTCAAGGACAACAAGCCGGTGTGGAACCTGGGGCGGGTGAACTCCAACGACACGGAGATCATCCGCATGTCGGAAGGGCACCTGCTCATCCAGACGAAGGAGAACCCCGGCGGCGCCACCACCACGCCCACGTACGACGTGACGCCGCAGGTGGAGACGGCGAAGGGCGACCTCACCGCGGGCGTGGACGGCGCGGTGAGCGACGCGACAGCGGCGTACAAGGAGTCCTCGGCGGCGGTGAACTCCAAGTTGAACGCGGCGACGGAGGAGACGGGCGCGGCCCTCTCCGCCGCGGAGGCCCAGGTGAAGGGCAAGGCCGCTGAATCCCGCGCCAAACTCACCGGCGCACTCAACGGCGTGGATGGCCAGACGGGCGCGCTCTCCGGCGCCGCCGCTGAAGCCAAGGCCGCGCTCGCGGGGCTGAAATGAACGAACTGCGCGCCACCGTGGCGAAGCACAAGGCAACCGTGGAGGGCTTCGGCTCCGGCATCACGCCGCGCCTCGCCACCGCGAAGGGCGAAGTGGAGACCCTGGCCCAGGGCGTCGTGCAGCAGGTCGCCGCGCTCCGTCCCTCCATCAGCGCGTCGCTGGGAGCGCTGCTCACGCAGGTGAACGCGACGAAGGTGACGCTGGCGGACCCCTCCCCTCGCTTCGACGCGCTGGCCACGGAGGTGGCGGGCCACCAGCAGACGCTGACCGCCTCCAGCACCACGGCGCGCACGCAGGCGGAGTCACTGGGGAAGGAAGCGACGGCGAAGAGCCAGGGGATGGAGGCGCAGGCGAAGTCGTCCGTGGAGTCGTCGCAGGGACAGCTCACCGCGCTCCAGCAGCAGGTGGCCCAGAAGTGCGACGCGGACAAGAAGTCCTTCGACGCGAAGCTCGCGAAGCGCAAGGGCTCCAAGGAGGAGACGGAGGCCCGCCGCGCGCAGGGCTACGCGCTGATTGATCAAACGCGCTCGCAGCTCACGCAGGACCTCACGGGCGTGGGGTCCACCCTCACGGCGGCGCTGGCGGCGGTGCTGGTGCGGCTGACCACGTCGCGCGACGCGGCGACGGGCCGGAGCACCCAGCTCACCTCCACGCTGGACGGCGCGGTGAAGAACCCCGTGAGCGCGCTGAAGACGCTGCACCAGGAGATCCTCAACGCGGGCACCACGGCGAAGGAAACCCACAAGCAACAGCAGTCCGTGCTGGAGGGCCAGCGCAAGACGCTGGTGGATCAGCTGATGGCCGCGGCGGCGGCGGCGGCCGCCATCGTGGATCCGCTGGACACCCAGGTGGCCCCGTCGCTGACGGCGGGCAAGACGCAGGCGGACGGAGCGCTGGACACGCTGGGCAAGACGATTGGCGGACAGGTCGCCAGCGTCACGGCGCAGCTCACGGCGGTGGAGAAGCTCATCGAGCAGGTGCAGAAGCAGGTGGAGACCGCCATCAAGACGGTGAGCGGCACCATCGACAGCGTGGTGCAGGGCGCGCTCACGGCGGTGGAGACCGTCAAGGCGCCGCTGAAGGCCACGCTGGAGGCGGCCTTCACCACGCTGGACACGCTGGTCGCGACCATCAGCGCCCTCAAGCAACAGGTGATGGCGCTGTTCGAAGCGCTGCCGCAGATGCTCGAGCAGCTCCAGACCCTCTTCCAGCAGATCGTCGGCTCGCTGGAGTCGCTGCTGGAGCGGGCCATGGGCCTCCTGGACGCCATCCCGGCCGCGGACCTGCCCAAGCCGCTGGTGAACCCCGCGGTGCAGGGCATCAGCCAGGTGGTGGGGCAGATCACCACGCAGCTGGGCACCCTCTCCTCTCAAGTGGGCACGCAGCTCCAGGCGGTGCAGAAGACCATCGTGTCGCAGGTGGAGACGGTGCAGACCCAGGCCCAGACGCAGATTGACGCGGCCACGACGCAGGCCGTGACGCAGATGGGCACGCTCACCCAGTCCATCCTCCAGGGCATCGAGCAGGCCACCGCGCAGGTGGGCCAGATTGTCGCCGCGGCCGTCACGCAGATTGGCACCGTGAAGGACCAGGGCGTGCAGCAGATTGAGACCATGAAGCAGCAGGTCGCCGCCCGGGTGACGCCGCTGGACACGCAGGTGCCCCAGCGCCTGGAGGCCCTGGACGCGCAGGTGGGCTCCGGCATCGACGCGGCGGTGCAGGCCATGCAGGCGGCGAGGGACTCGGCGGAGGGCCAGGTGACGTCCGCCAAGGGCCGGCTGGACTCGCAGCTGGGCGGCACGAAGACGTCCGTGGCGGCCGGGCTGACGTCGCTGGAGCAGGCTCGCAAGAGCGCGGACACGTCGCTCGCCACCCAGGCGGACTCGGCGCTCGCGGCCTTCAAGCAGCGCGCGGAGGGCCTGAAGGCAGGCGCCCAGACGCAGGTGGACTCCATCTCCACCCAGGCCACGGGGCAGAAGCCGCAGCTCCTCTCCCCTCTCGACGCGATTGGCACCCAGCTCCAGGGGGGCGCCTTCGCCAAGCCAGTGACGGCGGCGAACGGCCGGGTGACGTCCGCGCTCAACGCGCTGGGGCCCCAGCTGGACGCGCTCGCGTCCTGAGTCCTTCTACTTGGGCGAAGCCAGGGTCACCGGAGGCTCGGGCGCCTTGGGCGCTTCCGGGGCCTTCGGAGGGCCGACCGGGGCCGGCGCGGAGTCCTGGGCGGACAGGCTCTTCTGCAGGTCCGTGCGGATGCGGCTCTCCTGCAGCTCGATGTCCACCGTCTTGGGCACCGGCACATCCAGCAGCGCCTGCCACGCGCCGTTGGGCGTGGTGAAGAGGAAGCTCACGGCCACCGCCTGCTCCGGCGGCAGGGGAATCTTCACCTGCTTCGTGCGGCTCGGGTAGATGACCACCGTCTGGAGCACGGAGTCGTCCGGGCTGATGACCTTGGCCGCGACGTCCGCGTAGCCCTCCGTCATCGACGTCTTCGACACCGTGCGGATGAGCATGTACAGCGGCCGGCCCTGGTTGGTGCCCGCGGGCGCGTTGACGTTCACCGTCAGGCTGGGCGCCGCGCAGCTGCCCACCACCACCGCTGTCACCAGACCCGCCGCCAGCCTCACGCCCCTGTCCTTCATGGCACCACCCCACGGAATGGCGCCCAAGGCTCGCCGCGCAACCCGAAGCTGATCTCCAGCACCTTCTCGTTCGCCGCCAACCCGCGACCCGGCAGCACCCACACCACGTTCGACTGGTCCGTCAGCGTCGCGGACTCCAGCAGGCGGAAGCAGTTCCAGGACGACTCGGACATCTCCATGGAGCGGTAGCGCTTTCCATCCCGCTGCGGCGAGCGCAGCTCCACGCCGATGGACGACGGCTGCGGGCTCCACCAGCTCAGGGGGAAATCACCCCACGCCGGCCGCTGGTTGAAGCCGAATGACGCCGCCCCGCCGCACTTCAGGAACGACAGCGTCACGAAGCTGTCCGGCGTGGGCGCCGTCGGCAGCGGCAGCGGCCGCACCTGCATGGCGATGGGACGGGCCTTGCCCTCGTCGTCCCACAGGAGCTTCGACAGGCGGCCCAGCTGGCCCAGCGCGGAGAGCATGCGCGGCGGCAGCAGCAGCCGGGACTTCAGCGGATAGCGCACCGACCAGTCCGTCCCCCGCTCCTCCACCACCGGCGCCAGCACCTGCGTGACGAAGCCCCAGAAGGCCCCGTCCTTGCGGCGCAGCACCTCCAGCTCCACCGGATCCACTTCCTGCGACGCGCTGGGGTTGAACGGATAGCGCTTCACCAGCGGGTCCAGCGTGCGGCGGGCCTGGTAGGTCCACTGCTCCGCGATGACGCGCTCCAGCTCCGCGCGGCCCCGGTTGCGCACGACGATGAAGGGCTGGCGGAACGGCTGACGGAACTCGCCCACCAGGCCGTGCTGATCCAGCCACGCGTCCACCCGGCGCAGATACGAGTCCTCCTCCTCCAGCAGCATGCTCAGCGCCACGCGCCCCACCGGCGACAGCATCTCCGCCAGCTGCGACCCCGCCGAGGACGCCGTCGCGCCAGCGGCTCCAGGCGCCGCGGGGTCCTTGGGCGCCGCGGGCTTCGCGGCCGCGGGCTTCACGCCGGACAGCTCCTGCTGCAGCTGCGACACCAGCGTGGTGTAGGCCGCCAGCTCCACGATCGCGCCGCTCTTGTCCGGCGTCATCAGCTGCACGATCGGCTTGAAGGGCGCCACCGCGTCGCGCATGGGCGCGTAGTACTCGCTCTCCAGCGGGCCCACGCCGGCGCGGGTGGCCACGTCGCGCAGCATCGCCTCCAGCGGTGACGACGGCTGCAGCAGCACGGACAGGTCGCTGGACAGCGAACCTCGCGGCGTGGTGCGGAAGCGGTAGCCCCGGTAGGTCGCGTAGAGGTCCTGGCCGTAGCGCTTCGCGAAGGTCTGCACCTTGCCCTGCACGAAGGTGGCGCGCTCCACGGCCTCCTCGCGCGACAGGCTGGACTTGGCGAGCCGCTCCGTGAACTCGTCCACCAGCGGGGCCAGCTGCGCCTCGAAGGCGGCCTTGCCCAGCACCTTGCCCACCACCGGGAGCGTCCCGCTGGTGAACTCCGTGTCGTCGTCCCCCACCCCTTCGGTCGCCACTTCCGACGTCGTCTCGCCCGCGCGCGGGTTGAACGAATCCGCGTTGAACGGCGTGCGGCCCGTCTCCTTCAGCGAGCGCAGCGTCTTGTCCAAGAGCTGCCGCGACACGTCCATGGGGCGGAACACGAAGTCGCGCCGGAGGACCTCCACCTGGTAGCGCGCGTCGCCGTCACTGGGGGCGAAGAGGCCGTCCGCGCGGGTGAGCAGCTCCGCGGGCGTCATGCGGGCGGCGGCGCGCAGGGCGGCGTCCGTTTCGTCCTCCATGCGCAGGATGGCCTCCAGCGTCTGGCGGTTCTGGCGCAGCCAGTCCAGCGAGTCCAACAGGCTGCCCACGCCCTTCAGCTGGCTGGCGTCCGGCTCCGCGTCCGACGCGTTGATGAGGTCCATCACCTTGCGGGCGGAGCTGTACGGCGCGCTCTCCGCCAGCGAGGCGCGCAGGCGCTCACGGTCATCCGCCAGCGCACGCCACCGGGCCAGGTCCAGCTCCTTCGCGGCCAGCGTGTCCTGCAACTGCATGAAGTGGTCGCGCCACGGGCCCAGCAGGCCGTCCATCGTCAGCCAGGCGAAGGGCCAGCGAGTCCAGGGGACGTTCTCGTCGAAGGGCTTGTCGCTGGCGATGACGTAGTTGGCGATCATCGGCTCCGCCAGGCCCATCGCCTCCAGCCAGTTGTGCTCCTGGTCGGTGCTGGCCAGGCTCAGCCCGAAGGCCTCCGTCGTCCACCCCAGCTGCTTCTTGTGCGTCCCCTGCACGCTGCGCAGCACGAACTGGCCCAGGGCCTCATTGCGCGAGGCGTACAGCACGCCCAGCGTGTAGAGCACCTGCTCCGGACGGCACAGCGTCTCCAGGTGGCAGCTGTCATCCACCGAGGGCGCCGGGATCAGCGGCGTGGCGCGCGTGCCCCGGCTGGCGAAGGCGGGCGCGGGCTGGCAGCCGGGAATCAGGCTCGGGCAGCGCCGGCACTGGTCCTGGCACTTCTCCAGCATCGGCTTCAGGTAGGACATCCGGATGCTGCGCGCGAGCCGCGCCCGCAGCTCCTCCCACTCGTCGGTGAAGCTGTGGGCCAGGGGCGGCCAGTAGCGCGTGGCGCCCCAGAGGTCCTCCATCGCCTTCACCGCGTCGGTCGTCTGGGCCTCCACCACGGAGCCGGACACGCTCTGGTTGCGATCCTCCAGCCGCTGCACCGTCACCTGGAACGCGTCCAGCTTGTCCTGCGCGCGCAGGAGCAGCCGGTAGAAGTGCCCATACGCCAGCAGCACCGGCAGGCATCCCACCGCGAGGATGGCCGCGCACCGGCGCAGGTGCGTCCAGCGGTAGTCCCGGACGAGCAGCTCCGCCGGTTGATCCGCCTGCACCGCCAGCGCCCCGGTGGGCCGGGCATCCGCCCCTCCCGAGGACAGGTACACGCGCTGGAGCTTCAGCGGGTACGCCAGCGAGCCGCCCTCCAACAGCGTGGACACGAAGCGTCCCAGCGCAGCGAACGCCTCGCCGCCGCGCGAGTAGAAGGCCGCCAGCCGCTCGAACGCGTCCGGCGCCAGCGAGGTGAGCCCCAGCGCCAGGTACTTCTCCATGGGCTGGAGCGCTTCCCCCAGCTCTCCTTCCCTGCCGGGCGGCGGCACCGTCAGTTCCAGCGGCACGCCGTTCTGGCGCAGCAGCTGCGCGAAGTCCGCGTAGCCGTCCAGCGTGTCCATGTGCGTGAGGACCAGCCGCGTCTCCACGGGCGACTGGCACACCTCCGACAACAGATTCACCTTGCCGCGCAGCAGCTGGGTGACGCGCTTCACCTCGTCCGGAGACGTCTCCAGCAGCCAGTTGACCTTCAGGACGATGACGGCCCGGCCCACGTGCCGGCGCCCGAAGGTGGCCTTCCACAGCCGGCGCAGCGCACGCCGCGCGTGGCGTGAGTCATCCTCCAGCACGGGAGCGGCCAGCTCCTGCACCACGACCTCCGGCCCCAGGAACATCTTGAGGAGCGGGTCGTCCGTGTAGCTGGGCATGAACTGGCGCTGCTGCCGCTCCCAGTCCACCTCCGCTTCGATGAGGTCCGACTTGCCGCTGCCCGCCGGGCCCAGCACCACCAGCGTGGGGAAGTCCCGCACGGACGCGCGGAAGCGCCACGGCAGCTTCGCCAGGAACTGCTTGCGGATGGCCAGCAGCTGCCCGGACCCGAGCGGCTTCTGCTCGCCCGCGAGCGACGGGCCGCGCTGCTGCCGCTTGCGCCACCAGAGCGTCACGCCCACGCCAATGGCCGCGAGCACCACCACGATGCCCAACACGAGCACCCAGTGGGCCTTCAATGCCGCCAGCATGGACTGGATCGCGCCCACGTCAGCCGCCGCTCCTTCCGCCCGGCTTCACGGCCAACTGGAGCGCTTCGAGGACATCCTCCGCCTCCTCCAGCGTGGACGTCAGCTTCGCGCGCAGCTTCTGCTGCTCCTGCGGCGACGGAAGCATTCCATCCCCCGGTGGATCCAACGCCACCAGGCCCTCACGCACGGAGTCCAGCAGCGGCTGCACGCCCGCCTTCAGCGACCCCAGCTCCGAGCCCACCTGCTGATCCAGCGCGTCCAGCAGCGCGAGCGTCTTGGGTGGAGCCTTGGGAGCCGGCGCGGGAGGCCGTGCGTCGTGTGTCGGGAAGGGCCTCAATTGGAGACCCACCACAGGAAGACGGGCAGCCCCAGCACGATGGCCGCCGTCACGGCGTAGTAGTGCACCGGGAAGTCATACACGGTGGGCACCGCCGCGGGCACCACCGGCGCGGACGGCGCCATGGCCGCCGGCTGCGGGATGCGCTGCGAGATGCGGTCCTTGATTTCGCGGATGCGCTCCGGCTGCCCCACGAGGCGGCCCGTGAAGCCCGCAGCCAGGCAGAAGCGGATCATCTCGAAGACGATGGAGGGGGTATCGTTGCGACGCAACTTCTCTTCCACGAAGTCGTAGAAGAGGTCTCCGCCTGCATCAACCTGAAACAGGTTCTGCTGCAGGAGTGGCCAGAGATGTTGCTCCGCGTCCGCCAGCCGCCGCAGCACCCACTCATCGAGGAAGTAGACGAAGGGACGGATCAGATCCTCCACTTCGTCCGGGCGCATGTCCGCGCCGAACGCGGCGCGCAGGCGCTCCAGCTCCACCATCAGCGCCTGCTCCAGGTGGCCCAGCGCCTCCGGCCCCACCCTGCCCTGCGGCCGGCGCGCACCCGGGGCGGGCTCGGCGGGCAGTGCCCGGTCGAGGAGCTGGCGCACGCGACGCTGCGTGGCCAGGAGTGAGTTCCAATGCTCCAGTTTCATGCGTGTGTTTGTCTATGTTGGAAGCTGTAGCGGTCCCAATCCCGCCACCGAGGCCTTGAGATCAACAGTCGCCTCGTTGTTCCAAGCATCAAGCAGGTCCCTCAACTGCTCAAGAAAGCAGATGACGACAGGCTCGAAGCTTTGGTCGAAGGGCTCCATCACGGCCTCGTAAGCGTGGCGGATCCCCGAACCCTTGAGAGCGCTGTCGGGCACCACACTGAACTTCAACTCCTTGAGCCATGGAAGGACGCGACGGAACGGGCTCTCCGCGGGGGTCCCCAGGTGACCCAGCAGGGCGACCACCTCGTCGCGGCCCAGCGTGGGCTTGGCCTTCCACGCGAGGAATTGGGTCAACGCCTCGACATCATCCCGTAGCACGCTGTCGCGGTGCGGCTGCAGGCTGCCCACCGTCTGCCATTTCAAGCCTTCGATGTGACGGCCCGGCACGGACACCTCCACCCTGCCCGCCGCCTGCGCGGAGAACTGCGGCTGGTGCCACAGCGCCTCCAGGACGATCTTTCGCGGCGCCGTGAAGGCCTCCGGCATGCGCACGATGAGGCTCTGCCGGGACGCGAGCTTCTCGTCGAAGGTCTCGTCCACCTCGTAGCTGGGGCCCTTGCCGGGCAGGAACGCGGGCCTGAGCGGGGCCAGGCCCACCTTGGTCATCTCGAAGACGCCCGTCACCGAGTGCAGGGAGAACTCGCGCCCCGCGCTCATGCTGATGATGGGGTGCTCCGCGCGCGTGCCGTCCGCCACCACCACCTGCGCGGGCTCCGCCTTGAGGTTCACCACCGGCACGGTGAAGAGCTGGAAGAAGTCCGGGTGCAGCGAGCGGCCGACGTTCCAGTCCTTGTCCAGGTCCAGGCAGATGCAGAACCGCATCCAGGAGCTGCCGCGCGGCGGCGGCACCTTCACGTGCACGAAGAGCTGCTGCTCCGGGAACTGGAAGAACGCGCGCAGGCGCTGGAACGGATGCGCGTAGAGGCCGCTGTCGTCCGGCGCGGGCGGATCCCGGTTGAAGGACACCTCGCAGGGGCTGCCCACGGAGTGCTCATCCGCCTCCTCGTCGTAGACGACGCTCACCTGCTTCACGTGCTTGCGCAGCGCATGAAACACCGCCAGCGACGAGCGGTAGTCGTCCAGGTGCCGCACGTGCAGGCTGAGCACGTCGATGGCGTCCTTGCGCGCGAAGCGGGACTCGAAGCGGAGGATCAGCCGGTGGCCGCTGCGCACCTGGGGCACCACGTCCGTGCCCTTGAGGAAGATGGGCAGCACGCGCAGGTCGCGCTGGAGCCGGAAGGAGCCCGCCACCCCTTCCGCGGGCGTCAGGCGCAGCTCCGTGCCCCGGGTGAGGAGCACCGGCTCCACCATCTTCTCCGTGGGCACGGCCTGCGCCATGGCGGTGGCGGGCACGGGCTCCAGGAGGAAGTCGAAGAAGCCCGCGAACAGCCGGCGCCAGGTGGAGCGCAGGTTGTGCAGCGTGGCGTGCCGCGTCTGGACGGAGAAGAACGCCATCGCCTCGATGAGGCGGCGCACGTCCGGGTCCTCGCGATCCAACGGAGCCGCCGGGTGCCGCTCCTGGAAGCGCTGACGGAAGCGCTCCAGCCCGTCCAATTCCGACAGGAAATCCAGGTAGATCTTCTCGGAGAAGTCCTTCACCGCCCGCTCTCCCGCCGTACGTCTGTCGTTGCCATGTGTGAGTCAGTCGTCTTCAGCCCAGCTTCACCAGGGTGCCGCCCACGCTGGTGATGGAGCCCTTCAGGTTCGCCATGCCGGAGCTCTCCAAATCGAGCTTGCCGGTGCCGGACACCTTGGTCATCGCGCCGGACATCTCCGCCTGCGACTTGCCGGCGAGCTTCAGCGTCACGCCGTCCACCTTGGCCTCGCCGCCGGACGTGACCATCTCCGCGCCCATGTTGCCCTTCATGGCCAGCTTGGACGTGGCCTCGATGTTCACGTTCGCGCTGGAGGACAGCTTCGCGTCGCTGGTGGCCGTCTGCGTGAGCTTCGCGCTCGTCTTGAGCGTCATGTCCTTGGTGCTCTCCACCGTGAACGTGTCCTGGCTGGTCCACTTGGACACGCCCTTGGACTTCATCGTGATGGTGTCGGTGTCGAAGGTCAGGTCCTTCACCGTCACCACGATGCTGTCCTGCTTCTGCACGATGGTGCTCGTCTCCTGCTGGCCCTTCACCGTGATGGTGATGCTGGTGCCGTCCATCACGATGGTCTGGGTGATCTGATCATCCCCGTTTTCGACCTGGACGGTGATGCCCCCCTTCTTGTCCAGTTCGATCTTGCAGACCAGCGTTCCTGCCGCTCCCGGTCCTGAAGCTCCCATCGTCCCTCCCGCCTCAGGCGGACTCTTCCTTTACCAGGATGAGCAGGTTGCCTTCCTTGAGCTCGACCTTCTCCGTGTCGCTCTCGTTCGTGCGCTGCAGGCGCCACAGCGGCTTGTTGTCCTCGTAGAAGTGCCGCATGGACGTGCCGCTCGTCGTGGTCTTGCCGACGAGCAGGTGCACGCCCTGTCCGTCCGAGGGCAGGCGCGCGCCCGCTCGCCAGTCCAGGTTGCGCTTGAGCCACGCGCGCAGGAAGTCCAGCGCCACCAGCACCCGGGCGCCCTTGTAGGCCGGGAAGTAGAAGTGCCCCGGCTGGAGGTTCGCGTTGAAGGGCACCTGGATGATCTGGTTGGCGAAGAGCGGCAGCTTCACCTTGTAGCTGTCCAGCGACGTGGCCTCGTCCGTGTACGCCTGCCAGGTCTCGTCCTTCTTCTCGCCCACCTCGCTGACGATGAGCCCCTCCACGAAGCGCGGGAACACCGGCGCGGTGAAGGGCGGCAGGTCCGTGTGCAGTTCGGCCTTCTTCTCCAGCCGCGTGGTGAAGGAGATGAGATAGCGGCTCTCCGGCTTGGGCCGGCGCGTGGGCTCCTCTCCTCCGGGCCCGGACGCCTCCCCGCCCGCCGGGATCTCCCCCTCCTCCACGGGCAGCGGATCCGCGCGCAGGTGCATCCGGCGCACCCGGAAGTCCTGCGTGACGGGCACGCCCGCCGCCGTCCACCCCGCGGTGTCCGGCAGCTTCACCAGCGCGCCCGGGGCGAAGGCCACCGCCGGGAAGCGATTCCAGGTGAGCTCCACCTCCAGGCCGCGCACCTTGAGGCGCGCCGTCTCCAGCGTGGCGCGGGCCTGCACGTCGTCCGCGATGTCCGTGCGCAGGAGCACGTCCTGACGGACGCCGGTGACGGCCTGGGCGTTGGTGATGGCCTGGTTCTTGGGGCTCTCCGCGGCCGCGTTGAGGATGGCCACATCGTGGCGCGCGACCTCCGGGAACACCACCGACACGCGGTCCACGTCCGCCGCGCGCAGCGTGAGGGGCGTGGGGCTGGCGTCCTTCGCCGCGCGCAGCTGATAGCCCTGCGCCGTGTAGTCGTACGCCAGCACGCCGTTGCGCGTGTGCACGAACCAGACGACGAAGTCGTAGAAGCTGGCGCCGGACTCCGGGGACAGGCCCAGGAAGATGAGCGGCAGCGTCTTGGCCAGCTGCGCGTCCCAGTCGTTGGCCAGGGTGATCTTGTCGCCCTTGTGCGCGTCCAGCACGTCCTGGAGCGTCTTCTGCGTGTAGAGCACGCACGGGTAATGCTGCTTCCACAGGAGCCGCGCGGGGTCCACGAAGCGCACGGTGTAGTGCCGGTAGGTGATGCCCGCGCCCTTGGCCTGGGCGACGCCCTCCTCCGTGAGGGACTTGTCCTGCACCAGCCCCTTCACCTTCAGCGACGTGAAGGTGGGCTTCGTCGCCGTATCGGAGTGCACGGCCTTCAGCTCCAGCGCCACCTCCACCAGGTCCGGCTTGAGGAAGTCCGCCAGCAGCTTGTCCTGCTTCTGTCCGCCGTGCCCCGTCTCGTCGAGCACGCGGAACTCCACCCTCCCCTCGTGCCCCCAGCCGTGCAGGTCCAACTCGAAGGCGAGCACGTCCGCCGAGGGGATGGCGTGCGCCGTCCCGCCGATGGTGAGCGTCAGGCCCAGGTCCAGGCGGTCGGCGAAGGCCATCAGGTGTCCTCCGCCTGCACGCGCACCCGGCCGGTGGTGGAGTGGAACAACAGCGACAGGTGACACGGCTGCCCGTTGAAGGTGCCCTTGCAGTCGAAGTACAGCCACAGCGAGCTGTCGCGTCCGCGCAGCTTCACTTCCGGCCCCACCAGCCGGGGCTCGTGCTGGGTGACTTCCTGCTGGATCTCCGCGGTGAGCGCCTCCACCAGCTCGCGCGTGCCCAGCTTCTCCGTGTACCCGCCCAGCCCGAAGTCATGCATGAAGAAGCCGTAGCCCTTCTTCGTGTTGAGCACGGCTTCGATGTTGCGCATCACGTGCTCCAGGCTGTCGCGCGAGTTGGTGCGCTCCCTGCGAGTCGCGAACTTGTCCAGGAACGGTGCGCGCGCCATGGCGTCTAGCTCCTCCGCCAGAACAGCGACGTCTGGGCGCCCCGGAGCGCGGGCGTCACGTAGAAGGCCAGGCCGTCCTCGCGCAGCGCGTGCTGCCACTCCTCGCCGTTGCTCAGCAGGTACCAGTCAATCTCCGGCCCCAGCGCGTGCGGGAAGGACGGATACGGCACGTGCTTGAAGGGCACGCCCTTCAGGGCCTGCCTGCGCACCAGCGGCAGCCTCGTGGGGCTGGCCAGCTTCACGCCGTCCAGCGGCGTGCGCTCCCCGGGCTGGGTGCGCTGCACCAGGAGGTAGGCCTCGCTGGCGGAGCGGATCTCCGGCGGCAGCGGCGTCATCTGGTACTGCCCTTCCTTCGCCTGGAAGGCCTTGTGCGTGGAGCGCGTGGCCTCGGGCTGGAAGCTGCGCTGGAGCAGGCGGATCCACCCGCCCAGGGCCTCGTTCAGCCCCTCGTGCTGGTACACCGGCATCTGCTCGTCCGGGAGCATCTCCAGGTAGCAGCACGCCTCGAAGTACAGCCGGCGAAGCGCGTCGAACAGGTGGTACGGGTGCACGTACACCTGCCGGAACATGTCCCGGCGCAGCGCGATCAGCCGCTGCACTTCAAAGAGCGCCCGGCGCGCGTTGGTGAGCCGGTCCGTGCGCAGGTACGTGTCCGAGATGTTGGTGAGCAGCTGCTGGCGCACCTGATCCAGCAGATCATCCAGCGTGGAGAGCAGCTTCTCCAGGAAGGGGTTGGGCCCCACGAGCAGGAGCGCGGGCACCCAGTCCGCGGACGTGTGCCACGCGCCGTCCTCGTCCTGGGATACGGCGGCCAGCCCCAGGGACGCGACGGTCCCGTCCAGCACCGGCTCCGTGGACAGTTGCAGCTTGTGCAGCACGCGCTGGATGACCGGCGGATCATCCGCGTACAGGCGGATGCCCTCCGCGCTGACGGTCTCCTTCAGCACGTGCAGGTAGACGATGAACTCCGTCTTGCCGACGGCTTCCAGCGACAGCGGCGCGATGACGGAGTTGCCCGGGACGTCCATCAGGTCCCCGGCCTTGGTGACGACGGTGAGCGCGGAGATGGACAGGCTGCCGCTCTGGAGGAGCGACTCGTTCCAGGCCATGTTCGCGATGCCGTACGACGGCAGGCCGGACAGGGTGGCATGGAGGCGGATCTCCGCGTCCAGCGCGTCCTCCTGCGCGACGAAATGCTCCGGAAGAAGCGTCTGGCCTACGTGCCAGCGGACCCGTGCGAGCTTGTACCGCTGCATACGCCGTTCTTTCCTTCCACCCGCCTGAACCCAGGCCGGGAGCGAGACCTGCTCCCAGCCCGGTTTAGACTCAGACCGCGGCCAACGCTACTTGGCGGCCGCTTCGGTGATGCCCCACTTCTTCGCGATCTTCTTGGCGGACGAGGTCGCCAGGTTCAGCGACTGCTCGGCTGCCTGCGGCTTGATGCCAATCTGGAACGTGAAGTTCTTGGGCGACTGGACCTCGCGCGACTCGTTGTCCGCGACGGACATGTTCAGGTCGTCGCCGTTCTTCTCGAGCAGGCCCTTCATCTCCGCGTCCAGGAAGTTGGACTTGAAGTACTTCTTCCCGATGGGGTCGTACTCGTAGATGACGTACTTGAAGTTGACTTCAATGTTGCTGAAGTTGCCCAGCAGCATCTCCGCCACCTTCTGCTTGTTCGCCACCGACACCTGGCCGGAGAAGTACATGGCGTCCGTCACGCCCGTCTCCCACAGGTAGTGGTTGAGCACCGCGACGACCTTGTCGGCGATGGCCGCGTCCGGGTTCTCAGGATCCTTGATGGTCTCCTGATCCGGAGCCAGGGCCTGGCCGCCAATGGTGATGGCGGTGATGTAGCCCACGGGGGACTGCTTGTCCTTCTTGAAGTTGAAGCCCTGATACACGTCCAGGTTCCGCGAAAACTGGGGCATCTGTCACTCCAGGGTAAGCGGGGCAGGCACTCACCTGCCCCAGGTGGGATGCGGCTTAACCGAGCCGCGACTCGAGCATCAGCTCCACGTTGAGGCCTTCGAACTGGATGTGCGGGAGCACGGCCAGCTTGCAGTCGTACCAGCCGATCTCACCGGGACGCGGGAACACCGCCACGCTGCTCGCCTTGAACGGGAAGCGGCGCACGGTGAGGTCGTCCGGGTTGGCCACGGTCGTGACGTAGTTGGACAGCCACGAGTCCAGCTGGCGCTGGATGTAGGGCGCGTCCGCCGTGTTGCCGATGTTGTCGCGCATGATGCACTTCACGTAGTGCGCCAGACGCGTGATGGAGAACGTGTAGGCCAGGTTCGTGACGAGCTGCGAGTTCTCCGAGTCCTTGGGGTCCTTGAACGTCTTGGAGACCTTGGCGGACTGGGTGCTGAAGAACGTCGCGTCGCTGGAACCCTTGCGGTACACGAGCGGGATGAAGCCGGAGCGCGCGAACTCGTACTCGCGGTAGTCCGGGATGGCGATCTCCACCGGGGCCTTGATCTCCTCCTGGCCGCGCAGGGAGAAGGTGTCCACGGGCAGGCCGGAGATGAGGCCACCGCCCTTGGGGCCGCGGATGGACTGGCACCAGCCGCTGATCTCGAACGCCTTCACCATGTTGCGCGCGAGCAGGATGGCGGAGTTGCCCCACAGGTACTTGTCGGAGTCGCCGCGCGCCGTCTCGGTGAAGTTGAGGACGTCGCAGGGGTTCTTGTCCGGGTGCCAGGGCAGGCGCAGCACGTAGCGCGGGAAGGTCAGGCCCACGTACGCGGCCTCCTCCGTGTCGCGGAACGCGTTCCAGCGGCCGAACCGCGGGTGGGCGAGCACGCCCTCCAGGTTCTTGATGGCCTCCATCTCCTCGATGGTCTCGCAGCCGAAGAACTTGTGGTTCACGGCGGAGATGAACGGCGCGTGCGCGGCGTTGGAGACCTTGGCCATGCGCTGCAGCCAGGTGAGGTCCGCGGGCGACGAGGAGAAGTCGTACAGGCCGACGATGGCGCCGAAGGGACGGCCACCGTACTGGTCGTACTCCTGGATGTAGACCTTGTCGAACAGCGCTCCGGCGAAGATGTTGCTGGAGTTGTTCTCGAAGTCCTCCGCCAGCTCATCCTTGGCGACGTCCAGGATGTCGATGGCGATGTTGGCCTTGAAGTTGGTGTGGTCGACCAGGTCCTCCAGGCCGCGCCACGTGGACTCCAGCTTCTGGAAGGTGTCGTTGTGGAGGATCTCGTTCATCTGCACGTCGATCATGCGATCGATGCGGCTGATGACGTCCAGCACCTGGCCCTTGTCGAAGCGGGCGGTGTTGTCCGGGCCCTCCACGGGGGCCACGTTCTGCAGCAGCGCGGCGACGCTGGAGAGGAACCGGCTCTCCAGGGTGACCTGCTGCTCGTCGCCGGCGGGCGCGAAGTTGGTGGTGATCATCGGCGCCGATTCCTGGGGCGGATCGAGCCGGACGCTGGTGAACAGGCGCTTCAGGTAGGTGGTCTCAGCCATGGCGGAGTCCTTTTAGAAGTCGAAGGGGTTGGGAAGGCGGATCAGGAAGCGGCCGGAGGCTTGGCGCCCGCGGCGACGGTGGCGGCGACCGCGGCCGTGGCGGCGGCGGCACCGGCGGCGGGCTTGCCAGCGGCGGCGGCGGCACCGGCGGCGGCGGGCGCGTCCGTCTTCGCCGTCTCTCCGGCGGGCAGGCGCATGGTCTCGTAGCCCTTCAGCTCGTTGAGCAGCTCCTTGAGCGCGTCCGGCTTGGAGAACAGCTCGTAGAGCTCGCGGCGCAGGTCCTTGCGGTTGTCGATGTTCGACTGCATCTCCACGAGGAGCGTCTTCAGGAGCAGCAGCGCCTTGAGCTTCGGCACGTGCTTGACGATCTCATCCGGGTGGAAGGACTTCATCCGGTCGATGGGGAGCGTGACGTTCAGCTCCTCCTCCACGTCCGGGTTGATGCGGTTGGCGACCTGGAAGTTGGCGGACATCTTCATGTCCTTCATCAACTCGTCCAGGTTGCGGCCGTCCACGGAGCGCAGCTTGCGCGTCTCCAGGTCCGTCTTGCGGTCCTCGGAGGTCCCCAGCGAGTAGTCGCCCATGACCAGGAGGCGCAACGGCAGGTTCACCGTCTCCTGCTCGCCGTTGATGGTGGTCCGGTACGTGAGGGTGATGCGGGATTTGGGAAGCTGGTCCTGAATGGCCACGGTGACTCCCTGACAATCGCAGAGCGCTTTATTCCCCCCGTCCTACTGGAGCCGCCCCGGGAGTACGCCCTGCCGAGTGAACATTTACAGCCTAGGCGCGATCAGGAATTCCCGTCAACCAGCCGACATGACAGGTCTACCGAGGTTCCGATGATCGCAGTTGAGCGGTGTCCCCCGTGAACAGGAGGACCTCCTGGGTTTGCTCCGGACCGCCTACCAGCGGTTCGTAGCCCAGATGACTTCCGTCGATGAGCCGGGCGTAGCTGCTCTGATCACGCAGGCACAGGATGACGGCGAGCACGAGCGGGGTCTCCGCGAGGCTCGGAAGGATGCGGGCGTTGAGGCGCCTGCGTGCCTCCACGGCCCAGGGGGTGCCGGTGCCGGAGTGCGGCTCGTTGAGGAACAGCCGCACCTCCACCCCGCCCGTGGGGACGGTGGCGAAGCCGCCCACCGCGCTGCCGTCTCCGAGCGCCGCGGCGCCCAGGCGGATGCCCTTGGCTTCGATGCGCTGGCGGCGAGTCTCTCGGCGCACCACCACCTCCGCCTCCGGGAAGACCTTGGCGAAAAGCCAGTGCAGGCTGCTGGGGCACGCGAGGCGAAGCAGGCGCAGCCGGTGCGCGGTGGAGTGCTCCCAGCCGGGCAGCAGGGATTCGTCGCGATCAGGAAACTGGCCCGCGAACCGGGTCCGCAGCAACAGGTGGTCAAAGTAACCCAGGAAGTCTGCCATCGTGTCCTGCTCCAGGCGATCCATGGCCTGGAAGAGAAAGGATGGCAGGGGCGTCTGGAGGCTGAGCAGGCCCAGGTTGACGGTGATCACCACGCGCTTGCGCGGGTGGCGGGTGAATTCAATGGCATGCACCAGATGGGGCTGGTGCACGGTGCTGCGGTGGCTGCGGAACTCCACCTCCGCCTCGCCGTAGCCTTCCTTGGCGAGCAGATCCAGGAGGGCCGGCACGTCGAAGCTGCGGATGCGCTCGCTGATGCGCTCCTCGACGGTGAGCTTGCGGTTCGGCTGTTCGCGCTCCAGGGCCATGGGGGCTATTCGTCGTATTCCGAGCCGCCGCCGCGCGGCTGGCGCGCTTGCGCGACGAGGAACGCGTCCAGGTCCACGCGGTAGAGCTGATCCATGGCGCGGAAGGACAGCGTCTCCGTGTTGTGCAGCATGGGCTCAATGGCTTCCGCGTGCTGCGCCAGTCCATTGAAGAAGCCGGAGAAGAGCTGCGGCAGGAACACGCGCGGGTCGAAGCGCTCCACGGTGGCGAGCACGTCCACGGCGATGACGCTCGCCTTGGAGTAGTCCTCTTTCTCCACCAGCGCCTCAAAGGCAGACAGCTTGCGGACCAGCAGCGCGAGCGCGGGAGACATGGGCACGCTGGGGCCGGAGTCCTGTTCCTCCTGGCGTGCGGCCTTCTTGCGGCGCACGGGGCGGACCTCCTCTTCCTCCTCCCCTTCGTCGTCCTCTTCCTCGTCGTCGTCCGGAGCGGCGGCGAGCTCGGGCTCCGGGGCCTCGGACTGGGGCTCCTCCGGCGGGGGTAGGAAGGGCACGCCCTGGGCGTGGGAGCGCAGCGCGCCCAGCAGCGAGCGCATGGCGTCCATGCACGCGGGCTTCTGCAGGATGGCGAGCGCGGCGATGAGTGGATCCCCGAGGGTCAGGGCTTCCTCGATGGGCTCGCGATTGCCGGGCGCGGTCCAGGCCTGCCACTGCGCGTCCTTGAGGCGCGAGTGGTGTTCCAGGTGCTTGCCCATCATCTTCAGCAGCCAGCGCAGGCCGGTGTCCGCGAAGACGAGCTTCTTCTCCATCGGGCCGAAGAAGTCCCAGTTCTCCGTCAGCGTGCGATTGAGGGAGCGGAACAGGACGGGCAGCGCCTTCATGCCCTCCGCGAAGAAGTGGCCGAAGAGGTACGGCCCCACCACGCGCACGTCGCGCACGCCCTGGCGCAGGAGCCCCTCGGCGGCACGGGCGGCGTTCGCGTACTCGCTCTTGGCGACGAAGCCGGTGATGGCCTCCAGGCGCGGATCCGGGCCCTCGGACTCGTCGAGCGGCACGGGGGCGGTGGTGAACTCCACGTCGAGCAGCGTGAAGTCGACGGCCTCCAACACCTGCGCGGGGCTACCCATCGATGGCCACCATCTGTCCGGGGGAGACGACCTGGATGACGCCGCCGTAGCTGCACATGCACTTGGAGTTGCTCTCCAGCGCCGGCATGTTGCCGATGAGCACCTTGGGGCACCCGGGCACCCAGGGGGCCGCGGTGGCGGGGATGCAGGGCATGGGGGTGAGGACGCCGAGGGCCGCCGCGGTCGCCGCCGCCACCATGGGGTTGGCCAGGGACTGGCACATGCCGAAGGGCAGGATGTTCATGAACGGCTTGTTGTCCATGATGTTCGCCGCGGGCGTGGTGGCCATGATCCGGTTCACGGGCAGCACCATCAGCGACGAGGGCGCCATCCCGAAGCTGCATTGGAGCATCGCTCCCATCACGACCTGAGCACCCATGTGCCGTTCCTTTTTCAGCGCGCTGGCGACGGATCATCTTCGCCCGAAGCCGCGGAGCTTTCCAGCAGTCGTCCCCGCAGGGCGGTGAGGGCCTGGAACATCGGGTCCTTCGCCTTCTTGTGTAGCGCGCCGGTGAAGAACTGCGAGGCGCACCATGCGTCGTCGACCGCGCCCTTCACCCGGTGGGGAAAGAGCGGGAAGAACTCGATCCGGTCGGGCAGGAAATCCCCGCCCAGCAACATTTCGATGCGTCGGTTTATCTCCTGCTCGCCGGACGAGGGAGCAGGCGTGGCCCCGGTGAAGGCCAGGAGGAGGAAGCGGGAGTGGCTGGCCAGGCCGCCGGTGGACACCGGCACCACGCTGGTGCCCGCGAGGAACGGCAGGCCCTCCAGCGCGGCGGTGACCTCCTTCGCGGAGTAGGTGCGGCCGTCGTGCCGGAAGCCCAGCGTGCCCGCGTAGTGGTAGCGCTGGCGGATCCGCGCGAGCAGGACGTGGCCCGGCGGGTATTCCTTGTCCGGCAGGAGCGTGAAGACACCCACGTCCGTGGGAGCGCCCTGCCCGCTCTGGTTCGGATCCTTCAGCGTCCACGCGCGGCCCGGGACGGGGAAGACGTCCGTGTGCACGTCGGTGGTCGCCTCGCTCACGCCGCGCGACGAGGCCAGCACCGCGCCGCCAGCGGACGCGTCGATGAGGATGTTGGAGGACGGCACGGCCTGGAGGCCGCACTGCTTCACCCAGGTGCGCCACGCCTGGGCGTCGAAGGGCTCCTCCGGGCTGCGGAACCAGTGCTGCACGTTGCGCAGGGAGGCGCGATGGCGCACGAGCAGGTCGCGCAGCTTCGGCGTGACGCCCAGGGCGCGCAGCGGGTGCTCCAGGAGCGGGGCCGGGTTGAGCGCCAGGTCCGCCATCTCCAGGTGCAGGTAGGTGGCGCCGCGCAGGAGCGTGGCGAAGAGGAGCGCGGGCAGGTGCTGGAGCACCGGGAAGTCCGGCGCCGCGAGGAGGTCCCCCGGCGACAGGCCGAAGGTGAGCATCCCGTCGCCAATGGCGCCCTTCCACGCGTTCTCCGCGGTGAGGGGCACGGGCGTGTGCGGCGGATCCACCAGCGGCGAGAAGAGCAGCCCCACCACGTCCGAGGGCTTGTACGTGTGGGACGTGAAGCCCGGCGCTCCCCTCCCCTGGCTCTTGAGCAGCAGCTGCTCGTGGCCCTTGAGGAGCGGGAGCTGGTGGGGTTCCGCGGCGATGAAGTCCGGAGTCAGGGACTCCAGCCGCGTGGCCATGGCGCGCGGGCCCATGGGCGGCAGGAGCGTGAAGCAGCCCCCCAGCTTCAGCGTGGCCAGGAGCGACACGAGCAGCTCCTGCCCCACGCCGTGCACCAGGCACACCTTGGCGCCCGGCTCCACGCCCTGATCCGCCCACTCGCTGGCGCGGCGCGAGGCCAGGTCGTGCAGGGTGCGGTAGGCCAGGGCCTGCCAGCCCTGGATGCGCTGGTGCGTGCGGAACGCGGGGCGCTCCAGCGCGACGTGGCGCACGATGAGATCATGGAAGAAGTCGTATTGCTGGCCCGGGCGGCTCTTGGGCGGCGGGACGCCTCGGCCCGCGTGGGCCTCCGCGAGCGCCACGGCGAACCCTTCCGGATCCTCCCAGCTCTCCTGCCACCACTTCGGAGCGCCTGAATCCGGGGCGAAGCCGGCTTCCAGCTGCCGGAGGATGTCCTTCACGTCGAAAGGCATGGGTCTCTAGCGGGAGGGAAAGTCGAAGCCGACCTTCACCATGAAACGGACCTTGGAGCGCACGTTGGTTTCCGGGGCGTAGTCGATCGGGGTCGCCCCGCGCTTTCCTGGCGTCTGCTGCTTCGCGCGTTCGATGGACGTGGGCTCGACGGCGCGCACCAGCGGGTGGCGGGCCAGGAGCGGCGGCACGTGCATGTCCACGTCCCGGCCGAAGAGCCACGCGCCACAGCGCCAGAGGATGTCGTGGCGCCGGGTGAGCAGCGTCCAGAGGCGGTCTCGCGTCTCCGTGGCCTCGAAGAGCAGCGGCGAGCTGTCGTCCTCGCGGGCCTCTCCCGGGGCCGCGAGCAGGGCGCGCAGCTGCTGCGCCACGCGCTCCACTTCGTTCACGTCCTCGGGGGTGACAGGGGAACGGCCGGCGAGCTTCTCCTCGTGCCTGCGGAACAGCGCCACGAGTCCCAGGCAGTCCCCCACCACGTCGCGGTGGCCCTCTCCGTGGGCGGCCGTCACGTCCGCGGCGGCGAGGAAGGAGGACTCCGCGAGCGCCTCCGCGGTCTTGAGCAGCTTGCGGCGCAGCTGCTGGGCGCGGTCGAAGAGGGCTCCGAAGGAGCTGGCCCGCATGTCGCGCTGGACGCGCAACGCGGCCCAGGCCAGGCCCTGCGCGAGCAGCGGCAGTTCGCGCAGCTCCTCCACGTTCACGCCCGGGAGCGCGGCGACCTCCGCCTCACGGGCGAGGACGCTCTCCACCCCGCGCTTCGTGTTGTGGAACGCGAGCGCGATGTTGGAGCGGCACTCCTCCACGGCGCCTTCGAGGGCGCGCGCAGGGGCCAGGAACACGTCATAGCCGGGCTCGGAGCCAATGGCTTCCAGCTCGGCGATGTCGTCGGGCCCCAATCCCGCTGTCGCGTGCTGGCCTCCAGCCATGCCGGGCAGGATAGCGGGCGCTTCCGGGCGTCACAACCTGGCGCACTGTCTGGCTGCGTCAGGTGACTCGCGGGGTGGGATTGGGGGCCGGGGACCCGCGAGGGCAGGTCAGACGAGGATGAGGTCTTCTTCCTCGTCGTCCGGCGTCGTCCCCGTCTGGCTGTCCAGCACGTGCTGCGTGCGGCGCAGGCGTTCGTCGCTCAGGTCCGAGACGAGCATCAGGACCTGCGGGTGGCTGGAGATGAGCGAGTCGAAGTCCTCGCGCGGCAGGCGCAGCAGCGTGGTGTGCCGCGTGGCCTCCACGGTGGCGGTGGCCGGGGTCTTCTGCAGGAGGGAGATCTCTCCGAACAGATCCCCTTCCTTCAGGGTCGACAGCCGCTGCCCGCCCTTGTGGACCTCCACCTCGCCGGAGAGGACGACGTAGAGGCCGTCCGTGGCGTCGCCTTCGCGGATGATGACTTCGCCGCGCTCCACGTCGCGGGCCCGGAAGCGCTCCACCAGGTTGCGGCGATCCTTGCGGTTGAAGGGACGGAACAGCGCGGAGCTGTTCATCACGTTCGCGAGGAGCCGCTCGCGGCAGAACTTCTTGAGGGCCTTCGCCACGGGCGGATGGCTGCGCGAGAGCGTGGCCAGCACGGCGGCGGAGATTTCGAGCACCTGCGTGTCGTCGGACGCGGACTCCACGGAGGCGGCGCGCGGGGCTCCGGACAGGAGCGCCATCTCTCCGAAGAAGGTGCCGACCTCCAGCGTGGCCAGGTCCTGGCGGCGGCCGTCCTCCTCGCGGAAGACGCGCACGTTGCCTTCGCAGATGACGTAGAAGGCGTCGCCGTGCGAGCCCTGCGCGAGGATGCGCTCGCCGGGGCCGAAGCGGCGCAGCGGGCAGCGTTCGAAGAGCTGGATGAAGGCGTCGCGCGGCAGGTCGGAGAAGAGCGGGATGGACGGCAGCGCGTCCCAGGTGTCCGAGGTGGGCTCGGCCTCCTCGGTCAGCTCGTAGACGGGCTCCTCTTCCTGCGCGTGTTCGGCCAGTCCCCGCTGGGCCGCCAGCTCCACCGCGTGCAGCAGCGAGTCTGCTTCGATCTCCAGCTCCGTGAAGCTGGAGACGCTCAGGGACGCGCGCCAGGGCTCCGGGGCTCCGGCGGTGGTGGGCACCGCGGAGGCACCCGCGGCGACCGTGGCCGTGGGCCTGGACGGAGTGTCGACGCGGCGGGGGCGCAGGCCCGGGGGCGCGGCCTGTGAGGGAGGCTTCGGCGCGGTGGGGG
>NZ_RAWR01000168.1:0-24375 GCF_003986945.1 Corallococcus sp. AB018
CCTGTCCCACTGCACCCCACCCCCCGGGGTTTCAGGATTGGGCACTTCCCAGACTGAGTTTTTTTCAGCCCCAAGGGCTTCGAGCCCCTCCAACCCCCCGGAACGACAGGCCTGTCGCAGGGTACGGTTCTGGCAACAGCGCGGGTATGACCCTGGCCGGCCCTCCGCACGATTCTCCAGGATTGCAGGCATTCACGGTGCTCATCGCCCGGGGGGTGCAGTCCACCGTGGACGGGCTTTCGGCGGAGGTCCGGCGGGCGGTGCTGGCCGAGTTGTTCCGCATGGGCGCTCTCGCCTGTGAGGCCCACTCGGGGCAGGCCGCCTGTCCTCCCTACACCCTGCGCCTGGACGTGGCGGACTGCCGGATGCACGTGGAGCTGGACCCGACGCGCACCCGCCTGTCCCTGACGGGCCTCACCCGGCCCCGGCCGCACTAGAGGCCGCGGTGAACGAGCGGTGGACGTATGGGCAGATGCTGCCCCGGCGCGCAGGCTACGAGGAGAGCTGGGAGCTCACCTACCGCGTGGAGCAGCTGCGGGAGCTGGTGGGCCACGAGCTGCGCCTGGACTCGGCGCTCGCGGAGGAGCTGGACGACACCCTGGCCCGCCTGGTCCAGCGCAACCAGCGCCTGCGCGGCCTGCATCGCATGATGAGCGCGGACCGCGAGCCGGAGGACCTGGTCCTGCACCGCGCCGCGCTGGAGGACCTGGACCGGCAACTGCTCCAGGAACTGCCCGGGCTGCTGGAGCGGCTTCGCGCCACCATCATGTAGCGTTCTGTCCCGCGTCGTTCGTCGTCCCGCGGAGGCCTGTCGGTTTCCGACTTCTGCACGGGCCCCTCTTCTTTTCACCAGTCTAATTGGAGTGTTGATCAACTGGTGGAAGAGGTAGGGGCAGCCGAGTTGGGGAAAAGTCAGCAAGCTTCGGGAATCATTCACGAATCGGCGATCTGCTACATGTGGGCAAATTGCCGGTTTCCCCCGGGCATCCACAACGCCGTTTCCGTGCCCTGGGTTGTCCACAGGGCCATCCACACCATCCACAGGTGATCCACAGGGACCTGGGGGTCGTGCGGGCTGGCATGCGGGCCCCTCCTTCGCGGGTTCCACCGGCAAGAAAGACCCGGGATGCAACAGCCCTGTTATGGTCCGGGCGGCTTTCTTCACGACGCGGGCGCCCTCTTTCCATGGCGCTGGAGGATGAGCTCATCGACTTCCATCGGGGCGAGCGCATCGGGAAGTACGAGGTGCTCACGCAGTTGACCGTGGGCGGCATGGCGGAGCTGTTCCTGGGCTACACGTCGGGCCCGGGCGGCTTCCGCAAGTACGTGGTCATCAAGCGCATCCTCCCGGACGCGCGCTCCAATGATCAGTTCGTCCGCATGTTCCTGGACGAGGCGCGCATCACCGCGGCCTTCAACCACCCGAACATCGCGCAGGTGTTCGACCTGGGGGAGGAGGATGACGGGCTCTACCTGGCCATGGAGTTCATCGGCGGGCAGAACCTCAACCAGGTGACCAGCGCGTGCATGAAGAAGCGCCAGCCGGTGCCGCTGGCCTTCACCCTGTCCGTGGCCCGCGACGTGTGCCTGGCGCTGCACTACGCGCACACCTTCACGTCCGCTGGCGGCGAGGCGAGCCCCGTCATCCACCGCGACGTGGCGCAGAAGAACATCATGGTGACGTACGACGGCACCGTGAAGCTGCTCGACTTCGGTATCGCCAAGGCGAAGAACAGCCTGGAGCGCACCAACGTGGGCACGGTGAAGGGCACCACCGGGTACATGTCCCCGGAGCAGGTGCGCGGCGATTCGCTCGACGGCCGCAGCGACCTGTTCTCCGTGGGCGTGGTGATGCACGAGCTCATCACCGGCGAGCGGCTCTTCGCGGGCAAGACCGAGCGCGACGAGATGGTGAAGATCCTCGAGGACGCCATCCCGTGGCCGTCGGTGCTGCTGCCGCACGTCTCCGAGGACATCTCCCGCGTGGTGATGCGCGCGCTGGAGCGCAACGTGGACCGCCGCTACCCGTCCGGGCGGGACATGGCGCGCGCCATCGAGAAGGTGGCTGGCGGCAAGCTGATGGACGCGGACCAGCGCGCCGCGCTCATGAAGAGCCTGTTCGCGGAGCGCATGGCGGCCACGCGCTCCCTGCTGGAGAGCGCGGACGTCACCACGAGCAGCCAGGTGCTGGCGTCGGCGAAGCGGGCGCTCCAGAAGGATGACGGCCCCTACCTGCCGGAGCGCAAGGCCACCGCGCTCAGCGTGGTGGAGGCGCGCAAGAAGGCGGAGATCGCGAAGATTCGCGCGGAAGGCCCCGGCAGCGACGAGACCGCGCCCCCGGTGAAGCGCTCGAAGCTGGGCAGGGTGTGGGCGCTCATGTCGCTGTCGCTGTTCCTGGGCCTGGCCTACGGCGCGTTCCGGCTCACCCAGCTGCTGGAGGCCGAGGAGAAGGCGCCCCCTCCCCCACCCATGGGCCTGGGCGCCATGGTCCCCATCCTGCCGCCCAACGCCCCCGTGCCCGGCGGAGACGTGGCCGTCGTGGAGCCGGACAAGGACAAGGATCGCGACACCAAGGACCGCGACACCAGGGACAAGGACCGCGACCGGGCAGGCGCGAAGGACCGGGACAACGACCGGGACGAGGTCACCACCAACCGGGGCAGCCGCAAGGGCAAGGGCAAGGGCGAGGTGACGCTCTTCCTGGACGAGCCCGCGGAGATCTTCCTCAACAACAAGTCCCTGGGCCGCGCGCCGCTGGTGAAGCGCTCCCTGCCGGTGGGACAGGCGGAGCTGATTCTGGTGGGCGAGGACAAGAAGCGCCGCGTGCTCGCCGTGCCGGTGGAGACGGGCAAGCCCGTGCGCCTCAACCTCAAGCTGAGGGAGCTGCCGGGCCGCTGAGGGCCCGCGTCCGTTCCGGCGTGGACGAAGGCATGCTCGAAGGAGCGGCACGGGCGGAGGGCGTCCGCTATCTTCCGCCCTTCATGGCCCTCTCCCTAGGCTTCCTGATGGACCCGCTCGAGAGCGTGCGGGTGGACCACGACACGACGTTCTCGCTGATGCTGGAGGCACAGCGGCGGGGGCACGACGTCTACTACTTCGAACAGGGGTGGTTGCGCTTCAACGGCCGGTGCTCGGAGGCGCGCATGCGCCGGGTCCGGGTGCGGCGTGAGGTGGGGCACCACTTCGACGTGCTGAGCGAGGACGTGCGTCCGCTGTCGAAGCTGGACGTGCTCTTCCTGCGCAAGGACCCGCCGGTGGACGCGGACTATCTGCACGCCACGCAGCTGGTGGAGCTGTGTCCGGACCGCGCCCCCATCTTCATCAACAACCCGTCCGGCATCCGCGACGCGAACGAGAAGCTCTTCACGCTGAACTTCCCGGACCTGATGCCGGAGACGCGCGTCACGCGCGAGCTGTCCGTGGTGCTGGAGTTCGCGGCGAAGAACGCGCAGGGCACCATCCTGAAGCCCATCGACGGGTTCGGGGGCAAGGGCATCCTGTTCCTCGCGCCGGGGGACCGCAACGCGCGCTCCATGGTGGAGCTGCTCACGCAGGGCGGGAAGGAGCCCATCCTCGCGCAGGCGTACGTGCCGGAGAGCCGTCTGGGCGACAAGCGCATCATCCTGGTGGACGGAGACCCGGTGGGCGCGGTGCTGCGCGTGCCGTCGGACGCGGACCACCGGGGCAACATGGCCGCGGGCGGCACGCCGATGAAGGCGGACATCACCGAGCGCGACCTGCTCATTTGCAAGCGCCTCAAGCCGTCGCTCCAGGAGAAGGGGCTGACGCTGGTGGGCATCGACGTGCTGGGCGACTACCTCACGGAGGTGAACGTCACCAGCCCCACGGGCCTGGTGGAGGCCAGCCACCTGGACGGCGTCTCCTGCGAGGCGCGCGTGCTGGACGTCGCCGAGCGGATGCACGGCGCGCGCTGACCGTGGGGCCCGTCAGGCTGGAGGACGGCGAGACGCTGGACTCCATTGGCACCGCGGACGTGCGCGTATTCCAGCGCCGCACGGGCTACCGCTTCACGTTGGACGCGGTGCTGCTGGCTCACTTCGCGGCCACGGAGGGCGGTGACCTGCCCGGGCCCGTGCTGGAACTGGGCGCGGGCAGCGGCGTGGTGTCGCTGCTGCTGGTGAAGCAGTTCGGCGTCGCGGGTCCGGTGGATGCGCTGGAGTTGCAGCCCGCGGTGCACGAACGGCTGACGCGCGCGGTGGCGCTCAACGGGTGCGAGGGCCGGGTGCGGCCGGTGCTCGGGGACCTGCGGCAGGCGCGGTCGCTGTTCGCGGCCGGGGCCTTTGGGCAGGTGGTGTCCAACCCGCCGTTCCGCCGGGCCGAGGCGGGCGTGGTGAGCCCGGACGCGGAGCGGGCCGTGTCCAAGTCGGAGGTGGCGTGCGATGCGCCGTCCGTGGTCGCGGCGGCGCGGCATGCGCTGCGGCCCGGTGGCGGCGTGAGCCTGGTGTATCCGGCGGCGCGGCTGGCGGAGGTGCTGGGAGTGCTCGCGGGCGCGCGGTTGTTCCCCCGGGTGCTGCGCTCCGTGCACGCGCGGGTGGATGCGCCGGCCACGCGCTTCCTGGTGCAGGCACTGCGGGACCAGGACCGGGGCCTGTCGGTGCGTGCGCCGCTCATCGTCCATGGCGAGGGACCCGGCGGCTACAGCGCGGAGGTGGCGGCGCTGATGGACGTGCCGCTGGCGGAGCGGAACGGGGGTTGAGTGCCCGGACGCTGAGCGTCGGGCCCTGCGAGCGTCGGGGCCGGATGGGCGGATGCGTCACAACGTAAGGGGCACTTCACCTACCGGACGTCCGCGTCCCGACGAGGAGAGCCCCATGAACGTGACGATGCTCAACGAACAACCGTCGCTGCTGAAGTCGGCCGCGTTGCTGCCGCCGCGCCTGTCGCTGGGCGCGACGATGATTCATCACGGCCTGGCGAAGCTGAAGAAGGAAGGCATCGAGGAGCAAGCGGGCATGTTCGAGCAGCTGGGCATCAAGCCCGGCAAGCCGTGGCTGCTGGCCACGGGCATCACGGAGCTGGTGGCCGGGGTGAGCTCCATCCTGGGCATCGCGACGCGCTTCACGGCGGTGTCGGTCATCGTCACGCAGGCGATGGCCATCGCGAAGGTGCACAGGAAGAACGGCTTCGACATCACCCAGGGCGGCTACGAGTTCAACGTGGCGCTCATCGCCATCGCGCTGGGGACGCTGATGCGCGGGCCGGGGCGGCTGTCCCTGCACAGCGCGCTGGAGCGCCGGGTGAAGCGCCGGGAGCTGAGGCACTTCCGGCTGCTGCCGCGTCAGCGCAGGGGCTCGGTGCTGCTCGACGCGCTCGGGTAGCCGGGGCCAGGGCCTTCAAGGGGTGTAGGGGTGTCGCCTGCCCGGCTGCCAGCGAACCGGGCACGCCGGTGGCGCCCCTGCCCCCGCTTCATCCCGTAAGATGCGCGGGCCATGGCCCCCCCGTCCGTCCTGCTGATGCTGGCGCTCGCCGCGCCCGCCGCGTCCGTCCCCAACTTCTCCACAGCCGAGTCCTCCAGCACCGCGCGCCTCACCGCGGCGGGCGTGGCCTCCGTGCGCTCCGTCATCCGGGATGCGAGCACCGGGCGGCTGGAAGCCGCGGGCATGGCCTCCGTGCGAGGGGCGATGGGGACCTCGCGGGTGACGCGGCAGCTGGATGTGGCGGGGCTCGCGTCCGTGACGGCCGCCACGCGGAACCGTCCCAATGACTCCGAGACGCCTGTCTCCGTGCGGATGCCCGCGGGCGTCGCCGAGTCCATCCCGACGCCGCCCCGCGAGTCGAACACGGTGCCGGCCACGGGCGCCGCGCAAAGCCAGACAGAATCCCTCTCCGAAGCAGGCCGCATCGCCGTGGAGGCCAGCCTCGGTGCCCTGCGCGCCGCCGCCATCACGATGCACGGCAAGGCCTCCGCGTCCGGTCTCGCCACCGTGGGCAACCCGGACGAGCACTACGCCCGGGGCGTCGCCGCCCTCCAGTCCAAGGACTCGCGCACCGCCATCGCGGAGCTGTCCGCGTGCGTGCAGGCCGCGCCGTCCCGCGCCGACTGCCGCTGGGAGCTCGGCTGGGCCTACTCCGTCGAGGGCCTCTGGGCGGATTCCCTCACGCAGTGGACGCAGGTGCGCACGCTCAATCCCAACCAGCCGGACCTGGAGGGCGCGCTGACGCAGGCCCGCAACCAGGCCGCGCTCCAGGCGAAGCTCGCGCAGCCCGTGGACAGCACGCCCCGCCCTCCCCCGCCGCCGGGCGCGAAGCTGCGCATCCGCGCCGCGGGTGACCTGATGCTCGGCACCACCGTGCCGGAGGGCTACCTGCCCCCCGAGGGCGGCGGCAGCGTCATCGCGGCCGTGCGTCCCCTGCTGGAGGACGCGGACCTCACCTTCGTGAACCTGGAAGGGCCGCTCTGCGACACCGGCAAAACCACCAAGTGCCGCTCGCCCGCGAACTGCTACGCGTTCCGCTCCCCCACCTCCTTCGGCGATTACCTGAAGCAGGCCGGCGTGGACGTGGTCTCCACCGCGAACAACCACTCCGGCGACTTCGGCGAGGAGTGCCGCCGCGCCACCGAGTCCACGCTGGACGCGCTGGGCATCGCCTGGAGCGGTCCGCCGGGCAGCGTGGCCACCGTGGAGCGCAACGGGCTGAAGATTGGGCTCGTGGCCTTCCACACGTCCGCGGGCTGCAACCACCTCAACAACCTGCCCACCGCCACCGCGCTGGTGAAGCAGACCGCCGCCACGCACGACATCGTCATCGTCTCCTTCCACGGCGGCGCGGAGGGCGGCAAGGCCCTGCACGTCCCCGCCGGCAAGGAGATGTTCTTCGGCGAGGACCGCGGCGACCTGCGCGTCTTCACCCACGCGGTGGTGGACGCGGGCGCGCACCTGGTGCTCGGCCACGGTCCGCACGTCGCGCGCGCCATGGAGTTCTACCAGGGCCGTCTCATCGCCTACTCCATGGGCAACTTCGCCACCTACGGCCGCTTCAACCTCAAGGGTCCGCAGGGCCTGGGCATGATCCTGGAGGTGGAGCTGGACAGCCGTGGCGGCTTCTCCAACGGCCGCATCCTCCCCACGAAGCAGATGGGCGAAGGCATCACGCAGCCGGACCCGGCCGCCAACGTCGTCTCGCTGGTGCGCAAGCTCACCACCGAGGACTTCCCCGACACGGGCGCCCGCATCGCCGACGACGGCCGCCTCTCTCCGCGCAAGTCGCCCATCACGGCCTCCAGCACCGCGCCGTAACGCCGAGCCTTCACGACAACGCCGCACCCGCACCCACGGAAGCCACGGCCTCCGCGGGTGTTTTGTGTGTCACGCATCGCGCATCACCGTCAGGGAATGCGTGCTTTGTTGAAGCCGGGCTGCTGCCTGGGCTGGCGTGCGCTTCATTGCGCCTCCAAGGGTGCCGCGCCGTGCAAGGCATGCGTGGGCGGCGTGCGCTAAGACAGCCTTCGACGTGCCTGCCCATCGACTCCCACGACTGACTTCGCTGCGCCCCTTCGAATACCCCGGCTATTTCGCCGTGTGGCTGGGCGCGCTCATCTCCAACATCGGCACCTGGATGGAGACGGTGGCGATGGGCGTGTACGTCACGCAGACCACCGGCCGCGCGGAGTGGACGGGCGCCATCGTCGCGCTGTCCTTCCTGCCCGCGGTGGTGCTGGCGCCGGTGGGCGGCGCGTTGGCGGATCGCTTCGACCGTCGCGCGTACGCGGGGCTGGGCGCGCTGCTGCAGGCGGCGCTCGCGGCCGTGCTGACGGTGCTGGCGTTCCGCGGGCAGCTGTCGGTGTCCGTCATCGGCGTCATCTCGTTCCTCAACGGGTGCGTGAGCACGCTCACCTATCCGGCCTTCTCCGCGCTGCTGGCGGAGCTGGTGCCGCCGGAAGACCTGCACCTGTCCACCAGCCTCAACTCGGCGCAGTTCAACCTGGGCCGCATCATGGGGCCCACGCTGGCCGCGGTGGTGTTTCAGGCGGGCGGGCCCGCGTGGGCGCTGCTCGCGAACACGCTGTCCTTCTTCGCGGTGCTGGTGGCGCTGTGGCGCGTGGTGCCACCGGCGCGGGACCCGTCCGTGAAGCGCGAGCCGCTCTGGGATGGCATCCGCCGCGGCATCACCGTGGCGCGCGACGACGAGGACATCTCGCTGGTGCTGGTGGCCACCTTCTTCGTGGCCGCGCTGGTGGCGCCCTTCATCGGCCTGGTGCCGGTGTTCGCCATCCGTGAGCTGGGCCAGGGCGCCGCGGCCACGTCGCTGCTGGTGACGTGCCAGGGCGCGGGCGCGGTGACGGCGGCGCTGTGCGTGGGCACGCTCGCGGAGCTCTGCGGGCAGCGCAAGCTGCGCGGCTACTCGGCGACGACCATCGCGGTGCTGTCGGGCGTGTACTGGCTGGCGCCCACGCTCCAGGTGGCGGCGGTGTGCATCTTCTTCCTCGGCGCCAACTACCTCATCCTGATGAGCAGCCTGAGCGCGTCCTGCCAGGGCCGCGTGCCGCGTGAGCTCCAGGCCCGCATGGGCAGCCTCTACAGCATGGTGCTGGGCGCGGGCTATTCGCTGGGCGTCTGGTTCCAGGGCGCGCTGGCGGACCGCATGCACCTGCGCTTCGTGACCATCGGGAGCAGCGCCGTCTTCCTCGCGCTGGTGCTCACCACGCGCCTGCTCAAGCCCGCGCGCTTCGAGAACGAGCCCCTGGCCCTGGCCCCGGCGGACGTCCAGCCGTTCTCCGACAGCTCTCACTGACGCACAGTCAGTCCTCCTCCAGGTCCCGCTTCAGCTTCGTCAGCAGCTTCACCGCGTGGGTGGCGTAGGAGCTGATCCACCGCGAGTGGATGTCCTGGATGGGCGCCGCGTTGAGGTGGTTCCACCGCGTGCGTCCCTCCTTGTGGGACAGCACCAGCTCCGCCTTCTCCAGGACCTTGAGGTGCTGCATCACGGTGCAGCGGTCCAGGGTCTTCTCGAAGTGCTCGCACAGCTCCCCGGTGGTCCGGGGCGCGTCCTTCAACAGGTCCAGGATGGCCCGCCGGCGCGAGTCCGCCAGCGCCTTGAAGATGAGGTCGTCCTGGTCGCTCCTTGACATGTTATATTTATATAACCTATTTGCGGGCAGGACCAGTTCACGACCAGGGGTGCCCCATGGAGCCGAAGTTCCAGGTGCAGTTGAAGATCCGCAAGCCGGTGGCGCAGGTGTTCGAGGCGGTGGTGAACCCCACGAAGCTGAGCGGCTACTTCGTGAAGACGAGCAGCGGTCCGCTGGCGCAGGGCACCACGGTGAAGTGGAGCTTCGCGGAGGCGCCGGGCGAGTTCGACGTCATCACGCGCGAGGTGATTCCCAACGAGCGCATCGTCTTCGAGTGGCCCGCGGACGACAGCTACAACACGCGCGTGGAGATGCGCTTCGTGCCGTTGGACGCAAGCAACACGATGGTGAAGATCAGCGAGTCCGGATGGAAGCCGGATGAGAAGGGCATCAAGGCGTCCTACGACAACGCAGGTGGCTGGATGCACATGATGCTCTGCCTCAAGGGTTATCTGGAGTTCGGCATCAACCTTCGGGAGGGCGGGGCGTTCTGAAATCCGCGACGCGGGGGAATGTCGCGGCCAGACTGCCGTTCCCTCGCGTCCCGTTCCGAAGGAGCCCCATGTCGTCCGTTCGCGTCCCCGCCCTGCTCCTGTCCGCCCTGCTCCTCTCCGCGCCCGCCGCGAACGCACAGGAGCCCAAGCGCGCTCCGGAGGCGCTGGGCCTGGGCATGGAGGGCTACCCCTACCCTGCCCCCGTGCAGTTCCTGCCCGTGAAGCTGGAGGGCCAGGACCTGCGCATGGCGTACATGGACGTGAAGCCCACGGGCAACGCGAACGGGCGCACGGTGGTGCTGCTGCACGGCAAGAACTTCTTCGGCGCGTACTGGAAGGACACCATCCGCGTCCTCACCGGCGCGGGCTACCGCGTCGTGGTGCCGGATCAGATTGGCTTCGGCAAGTCGTCCAAGCCGGCCATCGCGTACAGCTTCCACACGCTGGCGTCGCTGACGAAGCAGGTGCTGGATGAAGTGGGCGTGAAGCAGGCCGTGGTGGTGGGTCACAGCATGGGCGGCATGCTCGCGACGCGCTTCGCGCTGATGTACCCGGAGGTGACGACGCAGCTGGTGCTGGAGAACCCCATCGGCCTGGAGGACTACCGCGAGTCCGTCCCCTGGAAGTCCACCGAGGACCTCTACCAGGAGAACCTGAAGGCCACGGAGGAGGGGCTGCGCAAGTACCAGCGCGGCTACTACGTGAAGTGGAAGCCCGAGTACGACGAATACGTCCAGGTCCTCTACCGCCAGACGCTCAGCGGTGAGTACCCGCGCCTGGCCTGGGTGTCCGCCGCCACGCAGACGATGATCTACGAGCAGCCGGTGGTGCACGAGTTTCCGTTGGTGAAGGTGCCCGCGCTGGTGGTGATTGGTCAGGAGGACCGCACGGTGGTGGGCAAGGGCAGCGTGCCGCCCGCGCTGCTGCCGAAGCTGGGGCAGTACCCGGCGCTGGGGAAGAAGACCGCCGCGGCCATCCCGGGCGCCACGCTGGTGGAGATCCCGAACGTGGGCCACATCCCCCACTTCGAGTCGCCGGAGAAGTGGCACGCGGCCCTGCTGGACTTCCTGCGCAAGGTTTCGAAGTAACCTGCGCCGCATGCATCGCATCCGCGTGGTGCGCCACGCGTCCGAGCGGGGCGGCTGGGAGATGGCGCTGGCCACGCCGCCCCCGGCGCTGGCGCCGCTCATCCGGGACTACTGCGGCTTTCGCGAGGCCATGCCCCAGCCCATGCGCCGGCAGGAGCTGCCCGGCGTGCAGGTGGTGCTCATCCTGGAGTTCGGTCCGCTGCTGAAGCACCTGGACGACGCGGGCCAGGTGACGCGGCATCGCTCCGGCTTCGTCGCGGGGCTGGACGAGCGCTGGAGCACCACCGAGCACAACGGCGAGTCCCACGGGCTCCAGGTGAACCTCACGCCGCTGGGGGCCAGGCGCCTCTTCGGCCTGCCCATGCACGAGCTGGCCCACCGGGTGACGGGCCTGGAGGACCTGTGGGGCTGGGAGGCGCGGCGGCTGGTGGAGTCCCTGGCGGAGGCGCGGGACTGGGCGACGCGCTTCGCCATCGCGGACGCGTTCCTGCTCCAGCGCGCGGAGCGGGGCCCCGCGGTGGACGCGGGCGTGAAGTGGGCGGTGGAGCGCATCCAGCGGACGGGAGGTCAGGTGGACATCGCCACGCTGGCGACCGAGCTGGGCCACAGCCACAAGCACCTCATCCACCAGTTCCACGAACAGGTGGGGCTGCCTCCGCGAAGGCTGGCGCGCCTGTTGCGCTTCGACCGGGCGGTGGAGCGGATCAAATCCGGAGGCCCGGTGCGCTGGGCGGAGTTGGCGCTGGAGCTGGGCTATTTCGACCAGGCGCACCTGAACCGGGACTTCCGCCAGTTCACCGGCGGGCCGCCGTCCGCGCTCCTGCGGCGTGCGCTTCCGGACGCGGGCGGGTTCGAATCCGGCGCGTAGGTAAAATCCGTCCAAGAAAGGCCGGGGGTGGATGGGCAGGATGCGTGGTGAAAGGAAATCACACCATGTCCCTGCCCAGCCTGTATCCCTTCGTCCACTACGCCGACCCCGAGTCCGCCCTGCGCTTCCTGAAGCAGGCCTTCGGCTGCGAGGAGCGGGTCGTCTACCGCAAGCCTGACGGCGCCATCGCCCACGTGGAGCTGACGCTGGGCCACGGGCTCGTGATGTTCGGCGGCGCGGAGGGCGGCCGGCTGAAGATGGCCGCGTCGAAGGACGTGCCCCTGAAGAACCAGGGCATCTACGTGGTGGTGACGGACCCGGATGCGCTGTACGCGCGAGCGAAGGCGGCGGGCGCGGCCATCGCGATGGAGTTGCACGACACGGACTACGGCTCGCGGGACTTCAGCGCGCTGGACCCCGAGGGGAACGTCTGGAGCTTCGGCACGTACCAGCCGCTCGCGGTGCCTCCGCCGAAGGGGTGAGGCGCCTTCGTCGACGGGAGGGGGTGTCCATGCAAGGCTTTCCGCATGAAGCTCTTGCTGGGACCCATCCTGTACGCCCGAGCGCAGGCCACGCCGGACCCGAAGTCCCACGACGTGTGGAGCTTCTTCGTCAACGTGTTCCTGGACAGCACGTCGGCGAAGAAGCCTCCGGCGTTGAGGCTGTGTTTCAGGGACGCGAAGGGCAAGCGGGTCGCCGCCTTCGACGAGGTGAAGGCCGCCGCGGACCTCACCGCCCTGCCCAAGGACACCCGGGGCGTGGTGTGGCGTTGGGAGGTCATCCTGCCGCGCACGGACGTGGCGCAGCGGCTGTCCTATCACTTCGAATCGACAGACACGCCCGGCGTGCCGGTGACCTTCGAGCGTCCGCAGCCACGAGCTGACCGGCCGTGGTCCTCGAAGGTCGTCCCGCCGGAGCCGCTGGTGGTGTCCGACGTCGTCGTGCCCGCGAAGGGCGTGTCGCCGATCATCGCGTTCTTCTCCTGCAACGGCGCCAGCCGTGCGAGTGATTGGAGCAACCTGGCGCAGCCCTTCGCCCTATGGGAGCGGATGCTGCAACAGCATCAGCAGGACCCGGCGGATCCGGCGAAGACGCCGGGCTTCCAGCTGCTGCTCGGGGGAGGCGATCAGCTCTACGCGGACTCGTTGCACAACACGATGGATGTGTTGAACGCGTTCATGAAGTTGCCCCGGTCGGAGCGGTTGAAGCTGCCGGTGCCGGACGGGCTTTCGGAGAAGTTGTTCGCGGAATACGTCTGGCTCTACCGGGAGCGGTGGGGCGGGAGCCAGGGCATCGCGCCGGTGCTGCGGCGGGTGCCGGGCCTGTTCATGTGGGACGACCACGACATCTTCGACGGGTGGGGTTCGCACGAGGAGCTGCAGCAGGCGCCCTGGTATCGGGCGCTCTACAGCGCGGCGGCGCGAGCGTTCGAAGCCTTCCAGCGGGGCTTCTTGGATCAGCCGGCGAAGGCCCGCGAGCCGGACGACCGGGGCGTGGTGAAGCCCGCGCAGCACTATTTCCAGACGTTCTGTTTCTCCACGGCGGACTGCGACCTGGACGTGGTGTTGCTGGACCTGAGGAGCGGCCGGACCAGCCGGGTGCTGGACACCGGAGACGCGCATCCGCAGACCGAGTTCACGGTGATGAGCCGGTCACAGTGGGACGCCTTCGACGCATGGCGCGAGGAGCACCGCCAGCGGCCGGAGAACGGCAAGAAGGCGAGGCACGTGTTGGTGGTGTCGTCAGTGCCGCTGGTGCACTTGCGCTTCGGTCCGGCGATGGAGCGGATGAGCGGAGGGGGCATCGAGCTGCGCGACGACCTGTTGGACCAGTGGGAATCCTCGGTGCACCGGGGCGAGCGCACGCGGTTGTTGATGAACCTGTTCTCGCTGGCGAAGAAGTCCTACTGCGCGGTGACGGTGTTGTCGGGGGACGTGCACGTCGGAGCGAGGGCGCGCGTGCGTTCACGCAACCCGGACCACCTAGTGCCCGCGCTGGGGACGGTGGGGGAGGTGTTCATCGAACAGGCGACGTCTTCGCCCATCGTGCATCCGCCGCCGGGGTGGCTCGCGTTCAAGGGGATGCTGGCGTTGTCGGAGGACTCCCGAGAGGACCTGCCAGGGTTCCTGCAGACGGAGCTGTTGCCGGTGGGCAAGGAGCTGTACCTGCGGGACCGCAACTGGCTGTCCATCCGGCTGGAGCGGCCCAAGCACCGCGACACGACCGCGCGTCCGAAGCTGTGGGTGAAGTGGATCGCGGAGAAGGAGAACCTGCCCATGGAGGTGGTGGTGGAGCCACCGCCCTTCCCTGCCGTGGGTTGAGGGTTTCAGCGGACCGGGAGCTCCCGGAAGGAGATGCCGGTCCAACCGCCCTGCTCCACCGCGTCCTTGAAGCGGTCCGTGCCGATGAGGACGGTGCTGTAGTCGCCCAGGCGGAAGAGGTCGATGTCCGAGGGCAGGGATGCCGCGTCGAGGAGGAGGTCCTCCGGGAGGCGAAGGCCCACGCGTCCACAGGTGGGACAAGGCGGTTCCAGGTCCGGGGGAAGGCAGTCGCGGTGCATCCGGCCGCGCAGTTCGAGTTGGAGCTCGAGGATGTCCGGAGGTGTTTTCTGACGGAACCGCAGCTCCGTCTTGCAGCCGAGAAGGCCTCGGATGCCGGCTGCCTGGAGGGCTTCGAGCGTGTCGCGCCGCAAGACGATCAGACAATCCTCAAGTCCGACGAAGCCTTCGAACTGACCAGAGGCGCGGCCTACCAGCGGGCCGAAGTGGGTGGCAGGTGGAAGTTGTGTGTCGGGTGGCACCAGGGGACGCACCAACTCACGAAGACGGATGAGTTCGGAGAGAGGCTCTGCTCGAGGCTCCTCGAACGCTGCCCTCTCTGGCAGTTCGGACAGGTCGACTGCTGGATAGAACTGAGCAGAGGTGCCCCAGGTGGCTCCACATCCCGGACAGTTCTTCAGGCCTGGCAACCCCCATTTATGCGTGGCCTCGACGAGACCGTTGCGGCGGAAGTTGACGGTCTTGTCGTGGCGAAGGTCGAAGAATCGAGTCATGGGTGATCAGTTGTACTTCTCGATGGGGCCGCCCAAAAGCTGGAAGCGGTAGATGAGCTCCCCGGCGTGTTTGAAGATCTCCTCAGCCTGGGCGCCATTGTTCTTCCGTTTGAAGTCACGCCAGGCCTCGTTCCACATGCCTCCCTTGGGACCGTTGCTATGGATGCGCCGGTGGACGTGCACGGGGATGGGGATCGTGTACTGGTGGATGTCGACGCCCCTTTCCTTGAACCACTCAGCAAGGTCCCGCGCCTGCAGGAAGATGTGGTGCTTCTCGAACTTGCCCGCCGGCAATCGCCGCTGAGGAGGCACGGGCTTGGGGGTCCCGTGCCAGGGGAACACCATCACGGGTTCCACATCACCCGGCAGGCCCATGCTGCCGCCCCAGTTGCGCCGGGGCCCGCTTCCCGGAGCGGGAGCCACCGCCACGGGTGGAGGCCGGGGCGGCAGACCCCGCGCCAGCACTATCTCCCCAGGTACGTCCTCGCACCGGAAGAAGCCGCACTCCGTGTCCCCACAGACCAGGGTCACACAGGCGTCGCTGCTCGCGTCAGCGCACTCCGCTTCAGCTTCATCCCAGCGCTGCTGGAGCGGCGTGCTGGACGCGCACGCTGCCATCCACAGCGTCAGGGCCAGGAACGTCAGGCTTTTCCTCATGGCGGAGAAGCCTAATTGACCGTGTCATTCTCAACGCGTTCAATTCCCCGAGCACTCAGAGAATTTCTCGTTGATGAAAGGGATGGAAAAGAGGACTCCACTCATGGCCACTCGAAAGAAAACGGCTGCCACACCATCGATCCACGTGCTGCACGTCGAGTTGGTCGATATCGCGCCTGCGGTCTGGCGAGAGCTTCAAGTACGAAGTGACACTCCGCTCTCGAAGTTGCACGACATCCTGCAAGCATCCTTCGGCTGGACCAACAGCCACATGCACCTGTTCGAGGACAGCTCACGGCAGCAGTATGGAGATCTGGTCGACGGGGGTGCCGACGACTTCAGTCTTGGCGGTCCCCCGCTGTTGGATGAACGCAAGTACACCGTCGCGGATCTCGGCCCTCGGGCTCGCAGTGTCTTTGGCTACATCTACGACTTCGGTGACGACTGGGTGCACCGCATTCGTGTCAAGAAGGTGCAGCCTCCTGAAGCCGGCAAGCGCTACCCCACATGCACCGCCGGAGCACGTGCTGCTCCGCCCGACGACTGCGGCGGTGTCCCTGGCTATGAAGACCTGCTCGAGGCGCTTCAAGATCCGGAGCACGAAGATCACGATGAACTGCTGGAGTGGGTTGGCGGCTCCTTCGACCCTGAAGCGTTCGACCTGAAGGCCACGGACAAGGCGATCCGCACCATCAAGTGACTGGTCCCTCAGGAACGGACCGGAAGCTCGCGGAAGGAGATGCCGGTCCAACCGCCCTGCTCCACCGCGTCCTTGAAGCGGTCCGTGCCGATGAGGACGGTGCTGTAGTCGCCCAGGCGGAAGAGGTCGATGTCCGAGGGCAGGGAGGCCGCGTCGAGGAGGAGGTCCTCCGGGAGGCGAAGGCCCACGCGTCCACAGGTGGGACAAGGCGGTTCCAGGTCCGGGGGAAGGCAGTCGCGGTGCATCCGGCCGCGCAGTTCGAGTTGGAGCTCGAGGACTTCCGGAGGTGTTTTCTGACGGAACCGCAGCTCCGTATTGCAGCCGAGAAGGCCTCGGATGCCGGCTGCCTGGAGGCTGTCGAAGGCGTCACGGCGCACGAGGATCCAACATCTTTCCAGACCCGAGAAGGGAGCGAACTGCCCCCATGCACGGCCTACCAGCGGGCCGAACTTCGTTCCGGGGGCAAGCTCGGAACCGGGGGGGGCCAGCGGGCGCACCAGCTCCCGGAGACGTGCGAACTCGTGGAAGGGTTCAGGCCGGGGTTCTTCGAACTCGCCTCGCTCGGGAAGGTCCGACAGGTCTACTGCGGGGTAATGGTCTCCCCAGGTGGACCAGGTGGCGCCACATCCCGGGCACTCCTTGATGCCAGGCAGGCCCCACTTCGGTGCGGCATCGAAGTCCCCGCTGGAGGGGTTCCAGATTGCTTTGTCGCGACGAAGCTCAAAGAAGCGGGTCATGGTCTCTGGAGTCAAATCACCGGAGGTCAGTTGTACCGCTGGATGGGACCACCCAACAGCTGAAACCGATAGATGAGTTCCCCAGCGTGTTTGAAGATCTCTGGAGGCTTGGCGAACCTGTTCGCCAAGCTGAACTCGCGCCAGGCCTCATTCCACATGCCCCCGTTGGGCCCATTGCTGTGGATGCGCCGGTGGACGTGCACGGGAATGGGGATCGTGTACTGATGGATATCGACGCCTCGCTCCTTGAACCACGCGGCAAGGTCCGGGGCCTGCGGGAAGATGTGGTGCTTCTCGAACTTGCCCGCCGGCAATCGCCGCTGAGGAGGCACGGGCTTGGGGTTGCCGTACCAGGGGAACACCATCACGGGTTCCGGATCACCCGGCAGCCCCATGCTGCCGCCCCAGTTGCGCCGGGGCCCGCTTCCCGGCGCGGGAGCCACGGCCACAGGTGGCGGCCGGGGTGGCAGACCCCGCGCCAACACCACCTCCCCCGGCACGTCCTCGCACCGGAAGAAGCCGCACTCCGTGTCCCCACAGACCAGGGTCACACAGGCGTCGCTGCTCGCGTCAGCGCACTCCGCTTCAGCTTCATCCCACCGCTGCTGGAGCGGCGTGCTGGACGCGCACGCCGCCATCCACAGCGTCAGGGCCGCCAACGTCAGAATCTTTCGCATGGCGGCAAAACCTACTCATATCCGGCGTTCCTGTGACCAACGTCAGGCTTGAAGACCTGGGCAACGCAACGACCCTCGACTCCCTTCCCGGGCTTGTCATCATCCGCGGAGACCTTCATGCCCGAACGCTGTCATCCGGCAACGGAGCCCGGATCTTCGTCGAGGGCTCCGTCCTCGTGGAGGACTGTCTCTTCGGCCAGCACGGCGACCTCCACTTTCGTCAGGCTGTGGAAGCCTCACGTGCCGGGCGGTCCCTGTTCCTTCCCGGGATCGAGGAGCGTTTTCCCCAGCGGTTGTCTTCACGACGGACAGCGTAGGACTTCAGGAACGGACCGGGAGCTCACGGAAGGAGATGCCGGTCCAACCGCCCTGCTCCACCGCGTCCTTGAAGCGGTCCGTGCCGATGATCATGGTGCTGAAGTTGTCCAAGCGGAACAGGTCTCTGTCCGTGGGCAGCGAAGCACCGTCGAGGATGGGATCGTCCGGACGACGAAAGTACTGATGTCCGCAGGTGGGACAGGGCGGCGCCAGGCCCGGAGGAAGGCAGTCGCGGTGCAGGAGGCCGTGTGGTTCGATCTGGAGTTCGAGAATGTCCGGAGGCGTCTTCTGCCGGAACCGCAGCTCCGTCTTGCAGCCCAGCAGCCCACGAACGCCGGCGGCCTGGAGACTGTCGAGTGCGTCGCGGCGGATGATCATCAACGAGGTTCCCTGCCAGGTGAACGGCCCGAACTGACCGGACGCAGTGCCCGTGAGCGGACCGAAGCTTGTTCCGGGAGGAAGCGATGTATTGGGTGGCACCAGCGGGCGCACCAGCTCCCGGAGACGGACGAACTCGTGGAACGGCTCGGCTCGGGGCTCCTCGAATTCCCGATGCTCAGGGATGAGTGAAAGGTCCACGGCGGGGTACTGACGTCCCCATCCAGCCGAGGTCACGCCGCATCCAGGACAATCCTTGATGCCGGGCAGGAACCATTTGTGCGTGGCATCGAAGTCTCCGCTGTAACGGGATGTGGCTGCTTCGTCGTCACGGAGCCAGAAGAAGGGGGGCATGGACCGTCAAGCCTCGGATGGGTGAAGGCTCAGTTGTACTGCTGGATGGGACCACCCAGCAGTTGGAATCGGTAGATCAGCTCCCCGGCATGCTTGAAGATTTCCTCTGCGGGAGCGCCTCCGTTCGTATTCCGGAACTCACGCCAAGCCTTGTTCCACAAGCCCCCCTTGGGAGCATCGCTGTGGATACGCCGGTGGACATGCACGGGGATGGGGATCGTGTACTGGTGGATGTCGATCCCCTTGAGCTTGAACCACGCAGCAAGGTCCGGGGCCTGCGGGAAGATGTGGTGCTTCTCGAACTTGCCCGCAGGCAGCTGCCGCTGAGGAGGCACGAGCTTGGGGGTCCCGTACCAGGGGAACACCATCACGGGTTCCGGGTCGCCCGGCAGCCCCATGCTGCCGCCCCAGTTACGCCGGGGCCCACTTCCCGGCGCGGGAGCCACGGCCACAGGTGGCGGCCTGGGCGGCAGTCCCCGCACCAACACCACCTCCTCCGGCACGTCCTCGCACCGGAAGAAGCCGCACGCCGTGTCCCCACAGACCAGGGTCACACAGGCGTCGCTGCTCGCGTCAGCGCACTCCGCTTCAGCTTCATCCCACCGCTGCTGGAGCGGCGTGCTGGACGCGCACGCCGCCATCCACAACGTCAGGGCCGCCAACGTCAGAATCTTTCGCATGGCGGCAAAACCTACTCATATCCGGCGTTCCTGTGACCAACGTCAGGCTTGAAGACCTGGGCAACGCAACGACCCTCGACTCCCTTCCCGGGCTTGTCATCATCCGCGGAGACCTTCATGCCCGAACGCTGTCATCCGGCAACGGAGCCCGGATCTTCGTCGAGGGCTCCGTCCTCGTGGAGGACTGTCTCTTCGGCCAGCACGGCGACCTCCACTTCCGTCAGGCCGTGGAAGCCGCACGTGCCGGTCAGTCGCTGTTCCTTCCCGGGGTCGAGGAGCGCTTCGCCCAGAGACTGCCTTCACGACGGACAGCGTAGGACTTCAGGAACGCACGGGCAGCTCACGGAAGGAGATGCCGGTCCAATCGCCCTGCTCCACCGCGTCCTTGAAGCGGTCCGTGCCGATGATCATGGTGCTGAAGTTGCCGACGCGGAACAGGTCCCTGTCCGTGGGCAGCGAAGCACCGTCGAGGATGGGATCGTCCGGACGGCGGAAGGCCTGTCGTCCGCAGGTGGGACAGGGTGGCGCCAGGTCGGGAGGAAGGCAGTCGCGGTGCAGGAGACCGTGTGGTTCGATCTGGAGTTCGAGAATGTCCGGAGGCGTCTTCTGCCGGAACCGCAGCTCCGTCTTGCAGCCCAGCAGCCCACGAACGCCCGCAGCCTGGAGGCCGTCGAGTGCGTCGCGGCGGATGAGCATCAGCGAATTCCCCAACCACGTGAAGGGACCGAACTGACCGAAGGCGCGGCCTTCGAGTGGACCGAATTTCGTTCCGGGAGGGAGCTCGGCATGGGGCGGGGCCAGTGGCCGCACCAGGGCCTGAAGACGCAGGAACTCGTGAAGGGGTTCAGGTCGATGCTCTTCGAATTCCGCATGCTCGGGGATGAGCGAGAGATCCACGGCCGGATACTCGTGTCCCGCCTCAGACCAGGTAGCGCCACACCCCGGGCAGTTCTTGAGACCCGGCAGTCCCCACTTATGTCCTGCGTCGAAGTCCGCGCTATAGCGTGCTGCCGCCACCTTGTCGTTGCGCATCCAGTAGAAGAGGGACATGTGCTGTGGGATTCGTTTGAAGATCAGTTGTACTGCTGAATGGGACCGCCCAGAAGCTGGAAGCGATAGATGAGCTCTCCGGCATGCCGGAAGATTTCCGGTGGTGAAGCGCCTCGATTCTCTTCTTTGAAGTCACGCCAGGCCTCGTTCCACATGCCTCCCTTGGGCCCATTGCTGTGGATGCGCCGGTGGACGTGTACGGGGATGGGGATCGTGTACTGGTGGATGTCGACGCCCCTTTCCTTGAACCACTCAGCAAGGTCCCGCGCCTGCGGGAAGATGTGGTGCTTCTCGAACTTGCCCGCCGGCAATCGCCGCTGAGGAGGCACGGGCTTGGGGTTGCCGTACCAGGGGAACACCATCACGGGTTCCGGATCACCCGGCAGCCCCATGCTGCCGCCCCAGTTGCGCCGGGGCCCGCTTCCCGGCGCGGGAGCCACGGCCACAGGTGGCGGCCGGGGTGGCAGACCCCGCGCCAACACCACCTCCCCCGGCACGTCCTCGCACCGGAAGAAGCCGCACTCCGTGTCCCCACAGACCAGGGTCACACAGGCGTCGCTGCTCGCGTCAGCGCACTCCGCTTCAGCTTCATCCCAGCGCTGCTGGAGCGGCGTGCTGGACGCGCACGCCGCCATCCACAGCGTCAGGGCCGCCAACGTCAGAATCTTTCGCATGGCGGCAAAACCTACTCATATCCGGCGTTCCTGTGACCAACGTCAGGCTTGAAGACCTGGGCAACGCAACGACCCTCGACTCCCTTCCCGGGCTTGTCATCATCCGCGGAGACCTTCATGCCCGAACGCTGTCATCCGGCAACGGAGCCCGGATCTTCGTCGAGGGCTCCGTCCTCGTGGAGGACTGTCTCTTCGGCCAGCACGGCGACCTCCACTTTCGTCAGGCTGTGGAAGCCTCACGTGCCGGGCGGTCCCTGTTCCTTCCCGGGATCGAGGAGCGTTTTCCCCAGCGGTTGTCTTCACGACGGACAGCGTAGGACTTCAGGAACGGACCGGGAGCTCACGGAAGGAGATGCCGGTCCAACCGCCCTGCTCCACCGCGTCCTTGAAGCGGTCCGTGCCGATGATCATGGTGCTGAAGTTGTCCAAGCGGAACAGGTCTCTGTCCGTGGGCAGCGAAGCACCGTCGAGGATGGGATCGTCCGGACGACGGAAGCCCTGTCGTCCGCAGGTGGGACAGGGCGACGCCAGGTCGGGAGGAAGGCAGTCGCGGTGCAGGAGACCGTGTGGTTCGATCTGGAGCTCGAGAATGTCCGGAGGCGTCTTCTGCCGGAACCGCAGCTCCGTCTTGCAGCCCAGCAGCCCACGAACGCCGGCGGCCTGGAGGCCGTCGAGTGCGTCGCGGCGGATGAGCATCAGCGAGGTCCCCTGCCAGGTGAACGGCCCGAACTGACCGGACGCAGTGCCCGTGAGCGGACCGAAGCTTGTGCCGGGAGGAAGCGATGCATCCGGTGGCACCAGTGGGCGCACCATTTCCTGGAGACGGACGAACTCATGAAACGGCTCGGCTCGGGCCTCCTCGAATTCCCGATGCTCGGGGATGAGCGAAAGGTCCACGGCGGGGTATTGACGCCCTGATCCACCCCATGTCAGGCCGCACCCCGGGCAATTCTTGATGCCTGGGAGTCCCCACTTGTGCGCGGCATCAAAGTCCCCGCTGTAACGGGAGGTGGCGGCTTCGTCGTCGCGCAACCAGAAGAAGGGGGGCATGGACCGGCAGGCCTCGGATGGAGAGCGCTCAGTTGTACTGCTGGATGGGACCACCCAGGAGTTTGAAGCGATAGATGAGCTCGCCCGCATGTTTGAAGATTTCTTGAGGGGGAGCGAGTTCGTTTGCGTCCTTGAACTCACGCCAAGCCTGATTCCACATGCCTCCGCTGGGCCCATTGCTGTGAATACGCCGGTGAACGTGGACGGGAATGGGGATCGTGTACTGGTGGATATCGATCTCCTTTCTCTTGAACCACTCCGCAAGGTCCCGCGCCTGCGGGAAGATGTGGTGCTTCTCGAACTTGCCCGCCGGTAGCTGCCGCTGAGGAGGCACGGGCTTCGGGGTCCCGTACCAGGGGAACACCATCACCGGTTCCGGATCACCCGGCAGCCCCATGCTGCCGCCCCAGTTGCGCCGGGGCCCGCTTCCCGGCGCGGGAGCCACGGCCACGGGTGGAGGCCGAGGTGGCAGTCCACGCGCCAGCACCACCTCCCCGGGCACATCCTCGCACCGGAAGAAGCCGCAGGCCGTGTCACCACAGACCAGGGTCACACAGGCGTCCGCGCTCGCGTCACCGCACTCCGTCTCAGCTTCGTCCCACCGCTGCTGGAGCGGCGTGCTGGACGCGCACGCCGCCATCCACAGCATCAGCGCACAGAACGTCAGGCTTTTCCTCATGACGGAAAAGCCTAGTCATAGACCCGTGCGTCCCCGCCACAGTGGTAGCGTCAGCCCATGGGCTTCTGGAAGTCGCTATTCGGGAAGAAGAGCAAGGAGCAGCGGGTGACTTCGAGGGTCATCTCCGTGCTGCCGCCAGAGCGATTCCTGGCTGGAGGACTCCCCCTACACGCGATCGCGGGAACGCTGCATGACCCTCACGGAGGGCCCGATGGCTTCGAGGTGAACCCAGCCTTCGTGGCACTTCTCCACCAGGTCGTCCGCGAGTGCGCTCCAGCCGATCCAGCCGCCCAGGCCGAGGCACAACGCATCGGCAAGGGGTGGCTCTACATCTCGGATCAACGGCTGCCTCCGGGTGGGGAGCGTGTGCCCCCAGAGGACATCATCGGCTACTTCACCGTCGAAGACGGACGAATCACCGCCGAGGGCTATACCCCCAACGCGGGCCACTGCGTCTTCACGCACCACGGCCTCGTCCGCCTTCCTGGGATGCTCCAGGAAATCCTGGTCACACGAGCCGCCGAAGACATCCGGGAGTGAAACAGAAGCGGCGTGCTGGACGCGCACGCCGCAAGCCACAACACCCACGCTCAGGGCAACGGCCCCTCCACCAATCGCAACACATCCGCGAGCACCCCCGCCGCCGTCACCGCCGCGCCCGCGCCATACCCTCGAATCACCAGCGGCGTGGGGCTGTACCGCTCCGACAAGAAGCTCAGCGCGTTCTCTCCGCCCTTCACCGCCGCCAGCGGATGCTCCAGCGGCACCGGTACCAGGCCCACGCGCACGCCCTCCGGTCCCACGCTGCCCACGTAGCGCAGCACCTTCCCTTCCTTCCGGTGCGCGTCCACCCTCCGCTGGAAGATCTCGTCCGCCTGCGGCAGCCGCGCCAGGAACTCCGGCAGCGGCCCCTTCGCGTCGAACTCCTCCGGCAACAGCGACGCCAGCGCCACCTCCTCCAGCTCCAGCGACCGCCCCAGCTCTCGCGCGAGGATGAGCACCTTGCGCGCCACGTCCGTGCCCTCCAGGTCGTCGCGCGGATCCGGCTCCGTGAAGCCCTTCTCCATCGCCGTGCCCACCGCCTTCGACAGCGGCACCCCGGCCTCCGTCAGCCCCAGGATGAACGACAGCGAACCGGACAGGATGCCCTCCACCCGGTGCACCGTGTCTCCTGTGCGCAGCATGTTCTTCAACGTGTCGATGACCGGCAGCCCCGCCCCCACGTTCGTCTCGTAGAGGAACCTCCGCTGGTGCCGCACCGCCGTCTCCCGCAGCGCCTTCCAGTGCTCCTGCCGCCCCGCATTGGCTTTCTTGTTCGCCGTCACCACATGCAGCCCGGACGCCATCAACGCCGGATACCCCAGCGCCACGTCCTCGCTGCTCGTGCAGTCCACGAAGATGGGCCGGCCCGGACGCCGCGCCTTCGCCCACGCTCGGAACGTGTCCAGCGTGAAACTAGACTCGCTCGCCTCCAGCCGCGCCTTCCATCCGTCCAGCGCCACGCCCTCCGGCGCCACCAGGCTGTGTCTGCTGTTGGCAATGGCACACACCCGCAAATCCAACCCATGCGCCCGCAGCTTCGGCGCCTGCTGATGAATCTGTCGCAACAGCTCCCCGCCCACCGTGCCCACGCCCGCCACCAGCAGCTCCACCACCTCCGTGGTGCCAAAGGCCTTGCGGTGCACGTGTGCCATTGCACGCGGCCCGTCCTCGCGCGAAATCACCGCGGAGATGCTCCGCTCGCTCGACCCCTGCGCGATGGCCGCGATGCTGCAATCCACGTCCGCCAGCGCGCTGAAGAACGTCCCCGCCACGCCCACCCTGTGCC
>NZ_RAWR01000169.1:0-24342 GCF_003986945.1 Corallococcus sp. AB018
GGGGTGGGAGACCGGGTGCCCCAGGCCCCAAAGGCGCGCTCCAGGAGGGCGTCGCTGGAGAGGCCGGGACTGGCCTTGGCGGCTTCCACGTCCAGGCCTTCGCCGTGGCCACGGCCCTGGCCTTCGAAGAGGACCTGGGGTCCGTCGAAGGAGGCGCGCTGGGGGCAGGAGGGGAGCTTCAGGCCGGCGCGCAGCGTGTCGCACGGGAGGGAGCGCGCGTCCTCGTAGGGCGCGACGGGGGTGCCTTCAGTGCGCAGGTAGCGCACGCGGCCGGACTCGAAGCGCAGGGAGACGAGGTTCGTGCCGAGCAGGGCTTCCACCTCGGTCCGGGGGCGGGCTTCGCGCCACGGGGTGTCGCCGCCCTGCGAGAAGGTGAGCCACGCGTCCCACTTCAAGGCTGGGAGCTGGAGGGCGCGGGTCTCTTCCGGGCGGATGCGCACGGTGCCTCGGAAGGCCTGGCAGTGGGTGGTGTCGCAGAGGGCGCGGCCGGAGTGGCGGGTGTCGGCGTGGCGCTCGTTGTGCGCGGCGACGCGGGCCAGGGCGACGCGGGCTTCGCCCTTGAGCGTGACGTCCTCGGCGGCGACGACCCCGGCGGTGTACTGCACGCGCGTAGTGCGGAAGACGAAGTCGGAGCCACGCCGGGCCTTGAGGGCGCTGGGCGTGGTGGGCACGCCGGGTGGCGGGCGATACGGCGGAGGCGCGGACCAGGTGAAGACGCCCGCGTAGTCGCGGCCACCGTCGGGGCCGTCCGGGAAGCGTATGCGCCACGGGCTGCCCAGGCAGACGGCGGGGCCCTTCGCGGTGAGCGCATCCAGGCGCGAGAAGTCCGGTGGCGCGGCGCGCGGAGTGCCGTCATCGAGGGAGAAGCCGGCGCCCGAGCAGCGGGCCTCCACGGTCGCGGAGGGCAGCAGGCCGAGCACCTGCACTCGCGCGGCCTCCAGTCCCGCCTGGCGGCGCACGCGGGAGAGGAGCGCGGGGAGTTCATCCACGAAGTGCCGGGGCATCTTGCCGGGCCGCACGATGACGGCGACGAGGTCCGCGTCCACGGCGGCGATCCATCCGAACTGGGGGCGGCTCGCGGCGTCGCGCACGGTGCCCGTCTTGGTGGCGACGCCCTTGAGGGCCTTGGATGTGGAGAGGCCGCTGAGCGTGCCTTCGTCCACGTTGCCGGTGAGGAGCGCGAGCACGTCCGGCCGCGCCTCCGCGAGCAACCGGTACGCCTGCGCCATGCCCCACGGAGACAGGCCATGAGCGGAGCGGAGCCCGATGGCCTCCGTCATGTCCGTGGGCAGGCCGGTGAGCCCCACGGAGGACAGCACGGGGCCCCAGACACCGAAGGCCTTCGGTGCGAGGCCCGTGGCCTCCCAGTCCAGGAACCAGCCGTTGCACGAGCGCAGGAGCGCGAGCCGCGCGTCCACCTTCGCAGGCAGGCCCGCGCCGCAAGCCCACTCCTGCACGCCCTGGCGCGGCGCGAGCAGTGGGGGCGCATCTGAGTTCGAGACCAGAGCCGTCCCCGCCGCGTACAGGAACGGCTTGAGCGTGGAGCCATAGGGCACCGCGCGGCGCACGTCGCCCTCCGAGAACAACACCTCTCCCGAGTGCCGGCTCACCACCACCGTGGCCGCCTCGGGCGCGAGCACCGCCACGTCCGCCAGCTCCTCCACCGTCAGGGGCGCTGCCCACCGCGCTCCGTCATGACACTGGCGCAGCCTGCGCGTCAGCGCGGCGGGAAACCCCGTGTGCTCACCCAGGATGCGCGCGAGTCCCCTTCTCGCTCGCGACGTGTCCACCGCTGGCGCGCTCGCCACCTCCTTCGCCGCGCGCGACAGCGATTGATAGGGACCGTCACGCCACGCGGGCAGCTCGCCGCTCACCGTCAGCGCGAAGGCTTCGTGGAAGAGCCGGTCCTCGCTGGACGCGGGACAGGCCCACCAGAGCAACTGATGCGCCAGCTCATGCCGCAGCGCCGTGCGCGTCTTCGCGTCCAGCACGCCGGGCGTGTTCTGCCGCAGCTCCACCACGCCGGGCCGGCCCTGCGCGTTGCGCTCGGGAGTCAGCGACGTGCCCTTCTGAATCGTCACGGTGGCGGGGGCCCTCGTGGGAAGGCCACCCGCCTGCGCCGCGTACTGCGTCTCCAGAGACGTCCAAGCGGCCTGGGCCTCTCGGCGCAGGTCCGCCTCGGGCGTCACATCGCCCCGCGTGACGAAGGTGGGCGAAGCCGACAACAGCACGGCGACGGCGACGGCCCACCCCATGGGCTACAGGTCACTCACGGACGTCTTCGAGGGCACCACCTTCAACACGTCCGACGCCGTGCGGCCCCGGATGCGCGCCGAGTACATGTCCTCGATGGTCGCGGGCGGCGCCGCGAACGTGCCCGCGAACTGCGCGCGCATCACGTAGCCCACCGTGCGAGGGCTGTCGCTCCACCACGCCGGTTCCTCGAAGAAGAACGTCGCGTGCGAGGGGTCCAACTGTCGGCGCTTGAGCGCCTCCGGAGCCAGCGGCAGCGAGTGCGGCGGACCGCGGAAGGACTTGTCCTCCTGGAGCGGAACGAAGCCCGCCGGAACCGCGTCCTCCACCACGTAGTACGCCGAGCGCGCCCGGTTCTCCCCGCGCGCGTCCAGTGTCAGCTCCACGTAGACCTCTTCGCCCTGCGTCACCTGCACGCCCGCGTCCAACTTCACCTTCCCGCCCTCGCGCAGCACGTAGTACGCGCGCTCCACGGACATGCCGTTCACGCGCGGCTGTACGTCCTTGAGCGGCGTCATCGCGGCGGCGCGCAGCGTGGCCACACCGTCGAAGCCACCCACGTCCACCGTGCGAGTCCCCGCCGGCAGCGTGGCCACCAGGCCCATGCCGCGCGTCGTGAACTTCACCGGCGCCGAAGCGCCCTTCACCTCCGGCGGCGCCATGCCCTTGAACGCCTTCGCGTCACGCTCCACCAGCCAGAGCGAGTGCAACAGCGCCGTGCTCCGGTCGAAGGTGGACAGGCCCGGCTCGCTCAGCATCTCCAGGATGCGCTTGCGCGCGCGCGTGACATCCAGCGACCCGAACGACGCCGCGTGCGCGGTGATGGCGGTGAGGCCCACGCGCCGCAGCGGGAAGCGGTAGAACGCCTCGGACATCTCCGCGTCGCTCCGGAGCCCCGCGAGCTTCGCGAAGCCCTCGCCGCTCTCCTTCACCAGCCCCTGGATGCGCCCCTGGAGGCCGGGCTCCTTCATCACGCCCGCCTTCTCCGCGGCCAGCACCGCGAGCGCCAGCGGATACAAATCCCCCGGCTTCGCGGCCTCCACCAGCGCGCGCACCCGAGCCGCCTGACGCGGCCCCTGCAGGCGCGCGAGCACGTAGGCGCGCGTCGCGTCGTACTCCGTCGACAGGCCCTCCTGCGCCTCCAGCCACTTCGCGCTCTCCTGGATGCGCGCGTCGTCGCGGTCCACCAGCCCCGCCTCGGACGCGTACGACAGGCCGTCCAGCGCGATGAGCGTGAGCGGCAGGCTGGGCTCGCTGTAGCCACCGAACCAGGTGAAGCCACCGCCCTTCACCGCGAGCCCCAGGATGCGGGCCGTGCCCTGCACGGAGCGGCTGCGCGCCTCCGCCAGCAGCGCCTGCGAATCCGTGTCCAGCTTGTCCAGCGCGCCCGCCTTCTGGAGCACCTGGTACACCGCCACGTTGGGCACCGTCGTGGAGACCAGCTGCTCCAGGCACCCGTACGGATACGTGAGCAGCTCGCGCACGTTGGAGAGCGCCGCGTCCACCGTGGACGGCTGGAGCACCAGCTCCACGCGCGTCAACGCGGACGCCTCCGGGGCCTCCAGCGCCAGCGCGCCGCCGCCCCACGCGCTCACCTGCACCGCGTCCTCCACGGCGGCCGGGGTCACGTCGAAGCGCTTCAGGTCGCGCAGCGGATCCTTGCCGCCCACCACGTCCACGGAGAGCTGCGCCGGGCCCGTCTTCGACGCGTGCAGCGTCACCGGCACCACCTGCTCGCCGCCCTCGCCCAGCTCCACCTTGCGCTGGAGCGCGTCCGCCTGGAGCGCGCCGCCCGGCTGCAACCGCACGTCCAGCACCTGGCTGCCCTTGGACTTCGTCCCCGCGGACAGCCGCACGGACGCGAGCGCCTCGTCGCCCTCGCGCAGGAACTGCGGCAGCGCCGCGTAGACGTTCAGCCCGCCGCGCGTGGCGAACTCCGCCGTGCCCTCACCGAAGCGGCCGGACGTGTCCGCCGCCACCGCCGTCACCACCCACAGCGTCTGGTTGGAGGGCAGCGTGAAGCGCACCGTCGCGCGCCCGTCCCGGTCCGTCACCACCGCGGGGTCCCAGTGCGCCGTGTCCTTCTCCAGGTCCTTCGCGCTGCGGGTGGGCGGCTTGATGGACGCGAACGCGTGGTCGGGCAGCCCCGCCATCTTGCGCGCCAGCTGCTCGCCGTAGCCGTAGCCCTGGAACTCCGCCGAGTAGAAGTTCGTCACGTTGTCGCGCGCCGGCGGATAGAAGAAGTCCAGCACGCCAGGGCGGAACTCGGACTGGATGGCGTAGACGGCCTTGTCCACCACGCCCACGGACAGCTGCGCGGACACGCCGTTGCCGTCACTATCGGTGACGCGCACGTCGATGGCCTGCTCCGTGAGCGGCAGCGCCTCCGCGCGGCGAGGCTGCAGCGCCACCGTGAGCGTGCGCTCCTTGGGCACCACGCGGAACGCCACCGTGCGCTCCTCCCAGCGGCCCGTCGCCGTGGGGTACGCCACGGACGCGTACACCGCGCTGCCGAAGCGCTTCTCCACCGGGAAGGAGTGCACCAGCGTGCGGCCCTTCAACTGCACCACCGCGGTGCCGTACAGGTTCGCGCCCGTCAGCGTCACCCACACGGGCCCTTCATCCTTGCCGCTCTGACCCCAGCCGTCCGGCATGAGCGCCACCAGCTTCGCGCTGTTGCCCGGCTCCAGCGTGCCGGACAGCGACGCGAGCGTGAGGTTGGGCACCTGCGCCACGGGCTCGTCCGCGCCGCCGATGACGAGCAGCGACTCCTCGCCCGTCCACTCCTCGCCCTTCTTGTCCTTCACCGTCACGCGAGCAAGCACCCGGCCCACGTCCGTGGTGGGCACCTTCTGGCGCGACGTGCCGTCCTGCTGCGTGGTGAAGGTCTGCGTGCCCAACGTCTTCTCGCTGCCGTCCGCGCGGACCAGCACGAAGTCCACCTTGCCCGTGGTGACGCCGTAGCCCTTGCCGGACAGCGTGGTGGCGCGCACGGTCAGCTGCGCGTCCGAGCCCTTCTGCACCACCGCATCCGAGAACCGTGCCACACCCATCACCTCCACCTTCGACAGGAAGAAGGCGGCGGTGCTGGTGGCGAACGTCTCCTGATCATCCCGCGCGCGCACGGTGAGGCTGTAGCGGTACGGCAGCCGGTCCTCGCCCGCGCCGAGCGGGGGCACCGCGACCTCCACCTGGGCCTCGCCCTCCGCGTCGAACTCGCTCGCGGAGGACCACGGGTCGCCCGCGGCCTGGCGCTCCGCGATGGACGAGTACAGCCGCTCCGGCACGCTCAGCTTGCCCTCGCTGCTGGAGGCGGAGCCGTACGTCACCGCGCTGCCCTGACCGCCGCGGCCGGAGTCGTCCACCCACGCGGGCGCGTCCAGCAGGCTGCGGTAGAGGAACACCTCGTACTTCGCGCCCTTGGGAACGCCGCCCGCGTAGCGGCGCGCGCGCACCGTCACGCTCACCGTCTGGCCGGGCACCACCGTCTCCGACGCGGGCTGCACCTCCAGGTAGAACGTGGGCTTCACGTAGTCCTGCACGCGCGCCTCGCCCTGGTGGGGGTGCTCGTCCAGGTCCGCCTCGATGCGCAGCACGCCCGTGCCCAGGTCGGCCGGCACCTTCAGCGTGCCGTTGAACGCGCCGAACTCATCCACCGCCGCGCGAGTGATGATTTCACGGCCCTCCTGCGACATCAGCTTCACGCGCACGTCGCGCTTCTTCGGCGTGAAGAGCCGCGCGAGGAACGTGTCCGGCTGACGGACGAGCCCGCGGAACTTCACCTCGTTGCCCGGCTTGTAGACGGGCCGGTCGCTGTAGATGAACACGTCCGGCGCCACCGCCAGCGTGGAGTAGAAGTCCGTGTCCACGATGGCCGTGTCCTTCCCGGACGTCACCGTCGCGATGATGCGCGGCTCCGTCACCGCCAGCGTCACCTCGCCCTTGTCGTCCGTGGTGCCCGCGGGGCCCTTGCCCGTGGGCAGGTACACCTGCACCTGCGCCTTCGCGCGCGGCTGCTGATCCCTCCCCGCCACGCGCACCAGCACCTGGCCGTCGGTCTGCTTGAGCTGCACGGTGACGTCGCTGACGACGAGCACCACCTGCCCCTCCACCCGGCCCTGCACCAGCTGGAGCACGTAGGTGCCCGCGGGCAGCGGCGCGAGCAGCACGCGGCGCTCCTGGAAGCCGCTGCTGCTGTCTCCCGTGTCGAAGCCCGGCACGTTGAAGTCCCGGTTGGCGCCGCCCAGGTCCAGGTTGAGCCACTGGCTGCGCACCACGGAGAAGCCCGGCGGCGTGCCCACCAGCTTCTCCGGCCCTTCCGCTACCTTCGCCAGCGGCTCGCTGGACGAGGACTCCCCCGGCGGCGGAGGCAGCGACGTCCCCACCTCCTGGCGGAAGTCGGGCGACAGCGCCTCCATCAGCACGATGCCCGGCGAGCGCACCGCGTTGAGGCCGCGGCTCAGGCCACGGCCCGGGTTGAGCAGCGTGGGCGGCGTCTCGTACGCGCGCCGCAGGTCGCCCTGCGCGCGGATGAACGCGTCCAGGTTCGCGGGCTGGAGCACGCGCAATTCGACGGGGCCCTTGTCCTCGAAGGCGACGTCCACGGCCACCGGCTCACTGCTGCCGTAGGAGCGCGGGACGGTGATGTAGAGCGGCTTGGCCAGCGCCACGCCGGACAACAGGAGCGCGGCCAATGCCGCGAAACGCACGGAGGTCTTCATGTCCCAAATCCTTCCGACGCCATGACGTAGCCCTGCGCGTTGCCGCGGAAGCCCAGGTACGGCAGGGCCTCCAGGTCGCGGCGGGCCGCCTCGATTTCAGGGGGCAGCGCCTTGGGCATGGGCGACGAGCGGTCCACGCGCGCCTCGGACGTGTAGCCGTCCATGGCGAGCCCGCTGAGCAGCCGCCCCATGTTGACGCCCAGCAGCACCGTGGAGGGCGCGCGCAGTCCCGCCACCACGGGGCCCGCGGCGTTGAGCATGTTGGGCGCGCGGCCTTCGCACGCCTTCTGGAGCCGCTCCACCTCCTGCTGGCTCGTGGCCAGCACCACGTGCTTGCACAGCGTGGCGCGCACCAGTGTCCGCGCGCCGCCGGAGAACAGCGCGGACAGCCCCTCCGCGTCCTCCTCATCGCCCCACAGCAGGGCCAGCTCCGGCTCCATCGACGCGCTTCCGCGCGGCGTCCACACCAGGGCCACCTGGCGCATGCGCATCTGGGCCCGGCTTTCGCCCTTCCAGAAGGCCTTGAGCTGCGCGGGCTCCAGCGACTCCGGCAGCGTGACCCGGAACGCGAACAGCACCGGCGTGTCTTCGGGCACCAGCTTGAGCAGGTCGTCGGAGAGGGGCTTGCCGACGGCCACCGACATCCCGCCGACCTTCCCGGCGATGCCCTTCGCCACCAGCCGGTCGCCGTCCACGCGCAGTTGCAGCCGCGCGTCCTCGCCCAGGCCCAGCACGTGGGTCAAGAGCTGCGCCTCTCGGCCGTAGGCGTTCGGGTCGAAGCCCACCTCCACGTCCACGCCACTGTCCGCGTCCAGCTCCGGCAGCGCCGTGCAGAGCGCCTGGAGCACCACCACCGGGTGCCGCGACAGCACCAGCCGGTCCGCGGAGCGCGCGGCCCACACCGTCTGCTCGGCGACGAGCCAGCGCGACAGGTGGAAGCCACCGTCCGGCACCTTCTCCCCGCCGGTCGGGCAGCTGTCCGCGACCATCTCTCCGCGCTTCGCCACGGAGTCCAGCGCGTCCCATGCCGACTGCGACGTCTTGTTCGCCTTCGGCACGATGAGCGCGGGCGTGCCCACGCGCGCGTCGCCAGAGAACCACACCGTGCGGAACGGCGTGTCGAGCAACTGCCCGACGACGACGTCCAGCACCGCGCCCTTGAAGGACGCCTTGAGGTCGGTGCCGGTGGAGCCCAGGAACGCGGCCCAGCCGCTCGCGAAGCCCTGGCCCAGTGGCTTGTCCCACTGAGACTTCAACCACGCGTTGCGCGCCAGCGCGTCGCGCACCTTCACGGGCGAGTGCACGTCCACCCAGATGGCGGGGAGCGCCGTGGCGCCGGGCACCTCCATCCTCGTGGGCTCGGAGGACACCTCCGGCATGCCCTCCACGGTGGCGCCCGCGGACGGCGGGCCCTTGGGCTCACCGGAGGAGAAGGCGGGGCCGGAACCGCCACCGCCGCTGCTCTTGCGGCCGATGACGAAGGCCCCCACGCCCACGCCCACGACGATGGCGCCGATGAGCGCGATGCGCACGGCGGACGAGGGGCCCTTGCCTCCGCCTCCAGCGGGGGGCGGCGGGCTCACGGGAGACGTCATGACATCCACTCCTTGAAGCGGAAGAAGCCGAGGAAGGAAGCGTTGGCCGGCACGGGGCGCCACTCCAGCGGCGCCTCGGTGGCGAGTGAGTCCAGGATGCCGGTGCGCACGCGCGCTCCAGCCTCACCGGGGTGGTAGACGACGCGCGCGGGTGCATGGGCCCGGTCCTCCGGGCGCACCACGAGCATCAGGTGGAAGACGGGGCCCGCGTCGTGCTCCTGGCGGAAGGCCACCACGTCCCCGGTGCGAAGCTGCTCGCGCGCGTCCACGCCCCGGCCCAGCGGAACGAAGCTGCGGCTGATCAGCGTCTCCGCGTCCGCGAAGTCGGAAGGTCCGCCGCGCGTGTCCTTCCACAGCGGAGAGGCGAGGCGCTCGGAAGCCACGCGCCGGTACGCCGTGCGGTACGCGTAGCGGATGAGGCCCGCGCAGTCGCGCTGCGCCGGCTGCCACGCGGCGTCCGGAGCCTTCACCTGCGCGAGCGCCACCTGCGCGACCTCCCGGCGGAGCAGCCGCGCGCGAGTCTCCGCGGCCACGGGCTCCGACGCGATGACCGCGCCTTCACGCACGGGGGCCGTCCCGGACGGAGCGGGACCCGCGTTCAACAACAACGTGAGCATCAGGACGCGCATGGCGGGGCCGAGCCGGGAGCGCCGGTCGCTTCAGTAGCCTTCGTCTCCCCCACCGCCACCGTCACCACTCTTCTGGAGCTCCTTGACCGCCTCCTCCAGGTTCGTGGGCCAGCCGTTCCCCTTGGGCTTCGGATCCGCGGACGGCACGTACACCTCCGCCTGCCCGTCTCCCAGGATGTTCACCCACGCGAGCACGCGCGTCGTGCCCGGCGTCGCCAGCGGGATGCGCACGCGGCGGCGGACCTCGCCCGGCGTGCCCTCGAAGAGCGCCAGGTTGAGCGTGGCCACCGTGTGCGCCTTGTCACCGCTGGGCCAGTAGTTCGTCGCCACCAGGTACACGCCCTTCGGCGGCGCGCGGTGGATGTAGAGGTACGGGCCGTATGCCGGCTGGTCGAAGTCGCCGCCCTGCTCGTTGAGGAAGAACGTGCCGCCGGACGGGCTCTCCGTGTTCGCCCAGTACACGTGCGCCATGGACGTCACATCCAGCGTCTCGCCCGCGCTGCTCGCGTCCGTGGGCTCGTAGATGTGCAGGTCCGTGTAGACGCCGTCCGTGTCGCTCGTGAGGATGGCCTTGAGCGGCACCGAGGGCACCTGCGCGTAGCTCGTCGCCTGCGCGCGCGCCGTGCCACCCTTGTTGGTGGCCATCACCGTCACCACGTTCTTGCCGCTGGCCGCGGGGAACTTGCGGCTGAAGCGCCCCCCTTGCGTGCGCATCAGGTAGCGGTCGCCGTTGATGGACACGACCACCGGATCCACCGAGGGGTCGCTCACCGTGCCTTCGATCTTCAGCATCCGGTCCACCGTCCACCCGCCGGACGGCGCGCTCAACACCACCTTGGGAACCGTGTCGCCCCGGCCAATGGGCACGCCCTGCTGGCGGGCGGAGACCGACGGCGCCGTCTGCGCGAGCAGCCCGGCGAGAAGGACGGAGAGCATGGTGGAGCCTGCGAACCTGAAGGTGAGCTGCGCGAACCGCGTGTCCGCGAAGGGACACAGCGTGCGGCAAGCCCCTACCCCTTTTCAAGCCACCCGGCCCCCACCGGCGCCAAGGCCCGGGAAGCCCCCCCGCCGCGACGCTGGACGTCGCGGCCTTCTCCTCCCTTCCTCGCGAGTCCGTCCGTCCGCCCTACGAGCCCGGACACCCACGGTCACGCGTCAGAAGGGCCCTGCTGCGCCGCACCCGACTACGCCGGGCGCTCCCAGCCGTGACGGTTCACGAAGTCCGACACCATGGCGGCCGTCGTGTCGCGGATCTTCTCCACGTCCGCCGCGGACTTGCCCACCGTGTCCTCCATGGGCCAGTCCTCGCGCTTCTGGTCCGTCACCGACGGCGCGTCCGGCAGCCCGCCCAGCGTCACCAGGATCTGCGCGCTGTTCGCCAGCTCCGGAGTCAGGCGCTGCGGCTTCGCGTCGCCCAGGTCCACGCCCATCTCTTTCATGGTCGCGAGCACCTCGGGATGCAGACGCTCGGCCGGCTGCGTTCCCGCGGAAATCGCGCGCGCCTTCGCCGGGTCCGCCAGCAGGTTGAAGAAGGCCGCCGCGATCTGCGAGCGACCCGCGTTGTGCGTACAAGCGAAGATGACCGTGTTCATCGCACCGCCTTTGGAGTGTTGATAATCATGATGTTCCTGGGCTTCCTGGGAAGTATCACATCCTGAGTGGGGAAGAGGACAACGCTCGCCCTCGCCCATCACGTCCCCCTGACAAGGGGTGTCATGACGACGGATATGGGTAGGATTTGACTCCGCGCGAACCCTTCTCTCGGTCGGAAGCCGGGGGGATGCCTAGGTTGGTGGGGTCATGCAAAGCACCCCTTCCTGGGCCTGGGTCGTCTTCTGGGCGCTGCTCCTGGCGCTGCTGGTGGTGGACCTGCTGGCGCACCGGGGAGGGCGGGGGCAGACGCGGCGCGCGGCGGTGCTGTGGAGCATGGCGTGGGTGGGGCTGGGGCTGGGCTTCTGCGGCTTCGTGTGGGTGACGCTGGGCAGTGAGCGCGGCCACGAGTACCTGGCGGCCTGGCTCATCGAGAAGAGCCTGAGCCTGGACAACGTCTTCGTCTTCCTCGTCATCTTCCGCAGCCTGAACGTGCCCCAGCGCTACCAGCACGAGGTGCTCTTCCTGGGCATCTTCGGCGCGCTGGTGTTCCGGGCCCTGTTCATCTTCGTGGGGGCGGCGGCGCTGCAGCGCTGGGGCTGGGTGTCGTACGTCTTCGGCGCCATCCTGCTCATCACCGCGTGGCGCGTCTTCCGCGAGGACCCGTCGAAGCAGGAGGACAACCGCGTCGTGGGATGGCTGTCCAGGAAGCTGCCGGTGACGGACCAGGTGGAGGGGCCGCGCTTCCTTGTGAAGCACCAGGGCCGCAGGCTGGCCACGCCGCTGCTGCTGGCGCTCGTGGGCCTGGAGGTGACGGACATCCTGTTCGCGGTGGACTCGGTGCCGGCGGCGTTCTCCGTCACCACCGACACGTTCATCCTCTACAGCTCCAACGCCTTCGCCATCCTGGGGCTGCGCGCGCTCTACCTCGTCATCGCCGGGGCCGTGGGGCAGCTGAAGTACCTGCACTACGGGCTGGCGGGGGTGCTGGCCTTCGCGGGCGTGAAGATGGTGGTGGAGACGTGGGTGCACATCCCGCCGCTCCTGTCGGTGGCCATCATCGTGACGGTGATTGGCGGGGCGGTGGGCGCGAGCCTGGCGCACCGCCGGTCCGTGCGCCAGGTGGAGGCCTGACGCTCAGGGCGTGGGCAGGCCCGCGGTGCCGCCGACCATCAGGGGCTTCGACAGGAGCTGGTCGAACGTGGGGTTCGCCGCCTTCGTGATGCGCGCCGCGTGCTTCTTCAGGAGGGAGGCGTTGGCATCCTTCACGTCCTTGCCCGAGGCGGCCTCCAGCTGGGTGATGTACTTGCGCAGCCCGGCGCGGCGCTGCTCCAGTTGCAGCCGCTCCGCCTCGCTGAGCTTCGGGTCCTCCAGCTGCGGCGCAATCGCGGCGAACTGCTCCTCCAGGAGCGCGATGTTCGCGGGGTCGGACGGCTGGGACACCGTCGCCACGCCCGCGTCCGGCGCGGCCACGGGCTCCGGATACACCAGGGCGGAGAGGCGGCCGAACTCCTGGGGCGACATGCCCCGCGCCTCCAGGTTCAGCAGGAAGGAGGCCTGGGCCTTGCCCAGCATGCGCATGGAGGCGCCCGCGGCCCGGAGCTTCGCGCTGCGGGTTCCGCCGGTGAGATCCTTGCCGTGCTTCTCGACGTACTCCAGGGACTCCTTCTGGAGCACGTCGTAGGCGGGCAGGGTCGCCTCGCGCACCGCGAGGTAGGCCTCCAGCCGCGCCTCGTCCAGCTTCAGCACCTTGCCCGCGTCAGGCGGCTGGAAGGGGAAGCGAGCGTTGAGCTCTGCGGTCTTCAGGGCGCGCTCCTGGGACTTCATCAGCGTGGCCACGCCGGCGCCGTCCATCTGGCGGTCCGCCCAGTACCCGGTCGCGACCAGGCCTCCACCCACGAGGAGCAACCCGCCGACACCCAACCCCAGCCCGAGGATCCACTTCTTGTTCATGGTGCCGCTCCGCTCTCCTTCCGGAAGGCGGGGCCCGCCCGCCGCCGGAGCCCCTTTGCTACCCGGGCCGTCCCTGGAGGGCAAGCGCGCCCGGGAAGAGCGGCCCTTTCAGTCCCGGCCGGGCGGCCGGCGGGGCAGGTGCACGAGGAAGGTGGTGCCGTCCTGGGCGGAGGAGCGCACGCGCAGCCGGCCGCCGTGCGCATCCACGATGTGCTTCACGATGAACAGCCCCAGCCCCAGCCCGTGGGCGTTGTTGCGGTGGCCCTCCCGGAGCTCCGCGCGCTTGAGGGGTTCGAACAGGTGGGGCATCAGGTGCGGGGGAATGGGGCGCCCCTGGTTCTTCACCGCGAGCGTCACCGTCCCCGGCTGGCCGCGCAGCCGCACGCGCACCGGACAGTGGGCGTCTCCATAAGCGAGCGCGTTGTTCACCAGGTTGGTGATGACCTGCGCCAGCCGGTCCGGGTCGCACCACAGCCGGGTCCCTCCCCGCCCGTCCACCTCCAGGCGCCGGTCCGGGTGGGCCTGCTGGACCTCGTCCACCACCTGGCGCACCAGGTCCAGGAGGTCCACCTCGCGCGGGTCCATGGGGATGCCGCCGCCCAGCCGGGCCTGGGTGAAGTCCAGCACGTCGCGCAGCATGCGGTGCGCGCGCTCGGCGCTGGAGAGGATGCGGGCCACGGCCCTCTGGTCTCGCGGGTCGGAGTCCTCGCGCCTGGCCAGCGTCGTGGCGGCCATGGTGATGGCGGAGATGGGGTTGCGCAGGTCGTGCCCGACGATGCCGATGAGCAGCTGTTCGAACTCCGCGCGGCGCTTCGCCTCGGCTTCCGCCTCATGCCTGCCGGTGACGTCCTGCATGGCGCCCACCATGCGCACCGGGCGGCCCTGGAGGTCCTTCACCACGCGGCCCCGGTCCTCGATGAAGGCCCACGTCCCGTCGCCCCGGCGCATCCGGTACTCGGCCACCCAGTGACCCTCGTGGCTGTCGAGCGCCGCCCGCAGCTCCCGCATCACCCGCTCGCGCTCGTCGGGGTGCAGGCTGGCCGTCCACCACGCCGTGTCCATGACGGGCGGCCCCCGGGACGTGTCCAGCCGGAGGACGCGGGGCGCCGATTCGCTCCAGTGGATTTCATCCGTCACCAGGTCCCAGTCCCAGATGATGTCGCGGGTGGCCAGGGTGGCCAGCCGGTAGCGTGTCTCCGACGCACGCAGCTCCTGTTCCGCCCGGCGCCGCTCGGTGATGTCCAGCGACACGCCCGACACGCTCACCACGCGCCCGCCCGGGTCGAACACCGGCAGGAGGCGGACCTCGAACCAGACGCCCATCAGGTACAGCTCCGTGGACAGCCGCTCCCCGGCCAGCGCACGCAGGATGACCTCCAGCACGTCCCGCCGGTCCCGGAACACGTCGAAGACGGAGCGCCCGTGCATCACCCGGGAGGGCACGGACGTGGACGTCACGCCCTCGCCCTCGAAGAGGGTGAACACGCCCTGCGCGTCGAAGGCCCACAGCACGACGGGCAGCTGCGTGAGCACGCGGTGGACCTGCTCGCGGGCCTCGTCGCGCTCCTGGCGCAGCGTGCGCGTGGTGGTGATGTCCGTGGACACGCCGCACAGGGCCCACGGCTCGCCCTGCACGACGCTGGGCAGGGGGAACTTCATCGTGTGGTAGAGGTGCGTCCCGTCGGGCTGGAGCACCTCCTCGTCGAAGACGAGCGGCGTCTTCGCCGCCAGCACCCGGCGGTCGTTGTAGCGGAAGCGCTCCGCCGTCTCCCGGGGGAACAGGTCCAGGTCCGAGCGCCCCAGCACCTCCTCGCGCTCGTGGCCGGAGATGGACTCGAAGGGGCGGTTGATGAAGAGGTACCGCCCGCTGGCGTCCTTCGCGTAGATGGCGGCCGGGGCGTGGTCGAGGATCTCCTGCAGCCGCCGTTCGCGGGAGCGCAGCGCCTGTTCGTGTTCGTGGACGTAGTGGGCCACGGCTTCCGTCAGGCTCCGGTCCAACGCGCGCCACAGCGTGCGCAGCTCTTCCGTGTCGAGCGGCCGGTGGGACGCATCCAGCACCTCGAGGATGGCCTCGCGCAAGAGGCCGTACTCCTCCACCAGCGTCTCCACGCGAGCGCCGGTCTGGAAGCGCCGCAGCCCGAGCTCCCGGGCATGGGCCCAGACCGCCCCCGTGGACCAGGTCTCCACGGCGCCCTGGCGGAGGACGAGCACCAGCGCGTCCACCAGCTTGAGCATCCCCTCCAGCCGCTCCTGGATCTCCGGGGACCTGCCGGGGGGATGAGCCCCCAGCCGTGCGCCCCAGCGCCGGAGGATGTCCTCGCGCCGCGCCTCCACCAGGTCCGCGAGCGAGTCCGTCGTGGAGGCGACGGGGTTCATGCCGGCGCCCCGGAGGCACCGGTCGGACAAGGCAGGCCGCCTGCTGTGGGAAGAGTGAATGTCACCGTACCCCTGCTCCCGGGACGTGGCTGGAGTGGAGGGAAGATGGACATCCCGCGTCACGAAATGGATGGGGCCCGCGGGACGGGGTGGGGTGGGTTGCCCACCTCTGGGATTGAACCCGGGGACATGGCGGGCAGCCATGGGAGGCCTCCGTGAACCGCTGGGCCCCGTCAGTGACCTGGGGGAGACTGACTCCCAAGAACACGGGAGGCAGCAGGTCATGGCATTCGCGGAACGTAGGACCGGCGGGCAGGGCGCGCGCACGCTGGCGACGGGGCGGTTGCCCCCGAGGACGTGGACCCGAGTACACGTCCAGAGGGGCGAGGGCCGGTCATGAGCACGACCCAGGCGGTGGATCCACTGGAGTCGCTGGCCCGGGGCCCCGTGCGCAGCGTCTGGGAGGTGCTGGAGGCGATGAGCGTCCTCATGCGCCGCCGCAACGAGGGCCTGCCGCTGAACCTGCCGCAGGTGTCGCTGTTCCTGCGCAGCGGGCGCGAAATCACGGGGCTCGTCCGGGAGTACGGCGAGTTCCGCCAGGGCCGCGGCGTGCTGCTCATCACCTCCGGGGGCTACGGCTCGCGCGGGGAGAACCTGGACGTGACGTTCGTCCCGGACGGCGTCATCGAGGCGCTCACGCTGCACGACGCCACGGTGCTGGACACGCCCGCGAAGTCGATGCCCGAGTCCTCGCCCATGCACCTGCGCCGCCACCTGCCCGCGCTGGCCGACAAGTTGTCCACCGCCTGGGGCACGAAGGTGACGGCGGAGTTCGGCACGGCCGCGGAGCTGGAGCAGGAGGCCCACATCCAGCCCCTGGCGTGGCTCGTCGAGCGCACCGGCGAGGTGCTGGCCAAGCTGGCCACGACACCCGACGTGGGCGACGTGCTCCGGGAGCGGGTGCGCAGGGTGCGGCTGTCCGTGGGGGACGACTTCGGGGCGAGGCTCTCGGATGGCACGCTGGCCCTCACCACGTCGCGCCGCCCGGCGGCCTGGCCGCTGGAGTCGGAGCTGGCCCGGGCGGTGATGGACACCTTGCCATAGGGTGGACGCTGACGAGCGCCGTCCCCGGGGACACGGCGCCGGGCAGCGACCCCACAGGCCCCGGCGTGCGCGCCGGGCCTCCAGCTCCAACGCTTCGAACTCGCCGCGCCGGGAGGCTCCGGCCGGCGGGATGAACAAAGTGCACGCATAGCCCCGTTGCACGAGCAGCGCGTTCACGTCCTGGCCGTCCACGGACACGTAGGCGAGCCGCCGCCCGTAACGGTCCGTGCACGCCTCCGCGTCCCGCAGCCGCACCGTGCGGCCCTCCACCAGCGAGCGGTTGAACGCCGTGGCCTCCTCACCGAAGCAGTCGTCGTGCCCCTTCGTCGTCTCCGGGGTGTCGGCCAGCAGGTAGCGGATGCGCTCGCCGTCCTGGAGCACCACCGTGTCCCCGTCGATGACCTTCGTCACCACGCCCGTGCTCGGACCGCACTCCCCTTCCTCGCCACCACAGGCGGACAGGACGGTGAGCAGCATCCCTCCCAGGACAAGAGTCCTCATCGCGTGCACGTGCGGTTCTCCCGGCCCGGGGTGCCCCGGTCGCCCGTGCCGTAGGTCACGCCGGCGGGCGTGGGACAGAAGGCCCCGGCCGCGTCGTTGCCGGCGGCGTCCCTCACGCGCGCATCCAGCTGCGACGACACGCCGGCACTCGCGGCATTCGTGAAGGCCACCGAGTCCAGGACGGTGCCCTGCGCCGACAGCTTGAGGACATGGGCCCCCGCGCTGTTGCCCAGGCCGAACGCGAACGTGCCGAGCACCGAGGGCAATCCACCATTGAGTGAGGCATCGTCGCTGCGTGCGAGGACCGCGAAGCCTCCTGCCTTCATCGACAGGCACAGTGGGGACTCCAGGACGGAGCTGCCCGACTCGTTGGCGAGCGTCACTCCGTTGAGGTCCACCTCGCGCAGCGCGAGCACCTCCACCCATTCCCCCTGCGCATCCGGGACGGCGGCGGGGTCGGCCATGAACTCGTTGAGCACCAGGGAGCCCACGGTGGGAGCTCTGAGCGCACGGGTCTGCCCCGTGGTCCGGTCGATACAACCCGCCTGCGCCGTTCCCGCGTCCGCTCCCGTGCACGCACGGTTGGTCCGTCCCGGCGTGCCCAGGTTGCCCTTGTCGCCGTAGGCCTGCGTGGCCGCGCACCAGGATGCAGTGACGTCGTTGTTCTTCGCATCGGCGGTGAGCGGCGCGGACACCTGGGTGGCCACGCCGTCCTGGGCCGGGCCATACAGCGCGCTGTCGATGAGCACGCTTCCCGCACGCACGGCGACCATGCCGCCCGCGTTGCGCAGGTCCACGGAGAACGTGGCCAGCGGCTCCGGCAGGCCACCGTTCACCTCCGGCTCCCGCCTTCGCGCGAGCAGCGCGGACTCTCCGGCGGCGAGGGACAGACAGCGCTCCGACTCCAGGCGTGTGCCGGACGTGTCCGTTCCCACCGTCAGCCCATTGAGGTCCACGGGCACGGTGGCGCGGACCTCCAGCCACTCGCCCACGGTGTCGTCGCCGCGCGGGTTGGCCATCACCTCGGTGATGATCAGCTCTCCGGGTCGCGGGGACTGGATGTCCCGGGGAGCGCTCGCGCCCGGCGGCAGGCACGTCGCTCCGGAGGTCACTCCGCCATCCGGCAGCGAGGGGCACGGCGCGTTCGCGACGCCTGGACTGCCCGGCGCATCGCACCAGCCCGACAGGCCGTCATGGGTCCGGGCCAAGCCCGACTTCGCAGGCGCTTCGAGCACCACCGAGTCGAGCACGCGCGTCCCGCACCGCAGACCCAAGAGCCCCGCGCTGTTCCCCAGCGCGCCGAGCGCATCCCCATAGGTCTGATCCACATGCTCGGGCAGCGCGCCCTCACGCACGTCGCCCAGCACGACGTAGGCCCCCGCGTCCACCGGCAGGCCCGTGGTGAACGTGTAGACCCGCTCCTGTGCCGCCTCGTCGCGCGCGGTGAAGAGCGTGACGCCCAGGAGGTCCACGGTCTCCCCGGTGGGGTTGTGGAGCTCCACGTACTCCTTTCCCGTGTCCGAGCCCACGGGGTCGTTGAGGTACTCCGTGATGACCAGGTCCCCCGGCAGCAGCGCTTCACAGGCCGCTGGCTCCTCCTCCCATGTGGGCAGTCCGCACGCCCCCATCCACCCCAGCACCCATCCCAATCCCAACCGCACGCCCCATCCCCGCACTGCCCAAGCCGCCACACTCCGCTCCCTTCAGAACCGCGTCTCCACTTCCAGCGCGAACAGGTGCCGGGGCGCATCCGGCGGCGTCCGGGCACCTCTCGCGTCCTTCAAGTCCACGACCCACGCGTACCGGGCCCGTGTCGTCACGGCGTCCGCCGTCCAGCTCGCATCGAGCGTGGCCCGGAAGGCCTGCTCCAGCCGGTTGCGCGTCGACAGGTCCTCGTCCTTCCACACGGCGCGGCCGCGCAGCCTCACGGCATCGCAAGGCCGCACCTGCGCCTCCACCACCGCATGCGCGTCCTCACGCACGCCCCGGTTCACCGGATCATCCACGCGGGCATGCGCGTACTGCGCGGCTACGGACACGGCGTCGTGAAGCTCCGCCTTCACCCGGGCCGTGATGCGCAGCAGCGACCCTGAACAGGGGTCCTCGCCCGAACCGTCGAAGCAGTCCCCCGCCACGCCGACGTCCTTGTCCCGGTACTCGGTCCACAGCGACGGTTGGAACAGCGCGTGCGCCCGCCAGTCCACCCGGGCCGAAGCCCGCAGGTTCACGGTGCCGGCACTGCCCACCGCCGCGCCGTCAGCGGGCAGCGTCCACGCATCCACCTCACCTCGAAGCCGCAGCGCGCCCTCCACGCGGTGCAGGTAGCGCACGCGAGCGCCCACCTCATTTCGCGCCCGTGAGCCCTCCAGTTCGTCCGGGCCGGACATCGCGCCCGTGTAGGGATTGGCGAAGCCGCGCCCGTAGGCACGCAGCGACAGCTCCAGTTCCTTCGATGTGTCCGCCACCACCGTGCGTTGAAGCGCGCCGTAGCCACCGCCTCCGCCCGGCGCCGAATCGAACGTGCGCGCCGCTTCCACGAAGAGGTCCACCGGCCCCAGCCCCCACGCGCCATCCACGCCCACCGCGCCGAAAGCGCCGCCCGCCGGGTAGCCCGCCGTGGAGCGGAAATCGAGCGCCGCGCCCTCCACGTTCCACACGGGCCGCGCGCCCCAGGCCGTCACTCCAGCCTGCGCCCGCCGGGTCCACGCCATCGCCGCGTGGCCGCCTCCCGCCCACTCGTGGAACACACCGGGCAGCGTGCGCGACACCACGCGTCCCATGGGCGAGCCCGTCCCCTCGAGCCACACCGCTGGCGCCTTGCAGGCAGTGCCCGCACAGGACGCCCGCTCCATCAGGGCATGCGAGAGCAGCGAGCGGGACTGGTACGAACCGAAGCCCGTCACGGACACGCCCGAAGAGGTCCGCACCGTGCCCACCACGCCCCGGAAGCCTTCGTCCCACTGGAAGTCCGGCGTCACGTCCGCGGCGCGCTCCTCGGGGGTGCAGGCGCCTTCTCCCAGGAAGCACCAGCGCTCCACGTCGCCCGGCACTCGCACGGCATCGTCGGGCAGGAAGCCGTCCGGCGTGGGAAGCCCGGTGGTGTCCAACGTGAGCCGCTGACCGAAGCCCAGCCGGTACGAGCCCACCAGCACGGAAGCCCGCTCGCCCGTCCACTGACCGTGGAACTTGGGCACGGCCACCGACACACCGGGCGCCTCCGCCACCAGCGCTCGCCGGTTCGCATCCCGGTGCACCGCGCCCAGCCGGCGCCGCGTGAGGGACGTGAGCAGTCCCACGCGCCATCCTTCCGGCCCCGCCACGCGCACCTGGAGCGCCATTGGAGGAAGCACCGGATCCGACGCGGCGAACGCCGTCAGCAGCCGCGCATCCCCCGTCACCCGCTCCGGCGCGGAGGTCGTCAGGAAGGGCGCCAGCCGTCGCCGCTCCTCCTGCGTCAGCGTCCCTGAAGCCTCGACCCCATCCACGCGCGCGTACGTCAGCCCCGGCAACGCATAAAGCGAGGCGCGCGACGCATGCGCCGGATCCACTCCCGAGCGCCGCAGCACCAGCAGCGCGGACAGCGTCTCCGCCGTGATGGCGCCATCCTCCCTCAACGCGAACAGCGCCTGCTCTCCCGTGTCCTCGGGGTCTACCTCATAGGTCGCGCCGAGCACCGTGAAGGGAAGACCCAGCAGGAACAGCCACACGCAGACGAGGACGGAACGCACGCGGCGGGCCCTCTGCACGAGCGGGACCACCCTTCCCTACAGCGAAGGCTCTACGCGCGGTCCATCCCTTCCTCGGACCCGCCGTCCAGGCCAGGGACGGCGGTCCACGCTTGCCGCGTCGCGTGGGGCGGTGCGGCTATGCTGCGGTGACATCCTCGCGAGGCCGGTCCCGTCCGGCCCCAGAAACAGCGCATGGGCTACGTCCACATCCTTCGCCACTTCCCCTCTCCCCAGGAGGGCTTCAACCGCACCGTCCGCATCTACACGCCGGACGCCTACGACTCCTGGCAGGACCACCGCTTCCCGGTGCTCTACATGCACGACGGGCAGAACGTCTTCGCGCATCCGGAGTCCGCCGTCTTCGACACGTGGTGCGCCAACCGCGTCGCGGAGGAGGGCGTCCAGGCGGGGCGGCTGGAGCCGTGGATCATCGTCGCGGTGGACTCGGGCCCCGGCCGCTTCCAGGAGTACTCGCCGTGGGACGAACCGCGCAACGGCGTGTCCGCGCGAGGCGAGGCCTACGGGCGCTTCCTCGTGGAGGAGCTCAAGCCGTACATCGACCGGACGTACCGCACGCGCCAGGGCAGCCAGTGGACCGGCGCGATGGGCTCGTCGCTGGGAGGGCTCATCTCCCTGTACCTGGGATGGAAGTTCCCGCAGGTGTTCGGGCGCATCGGCGCGCTGTCGCCCACGGTGATGTGGAGCCAGGGCCGCCTGTTCGACGCGTGGCGCGAGCACAGCCAGCGCTGGACGCGCATCTACCTGGACGCGGGCGCCACGGAGTCCATCCACGCGGGCGGCATCCCCCTGGACTACGGCCGGGGCACGCGCGACTTCTTCCACCACCTCAAGGGCCTGGGCTACGGAGACCACGAGGTGTCGCTCGTGCTGGAGCCCGGCGGCGAGCACCACGAGAAGGACTGGCAGCGCCGGCTGCCGGGCGCCATGCAGTGGCTGCTCGGGTGAGTCCTCTTCCGTGACACGACGGCCCCGCTCGGTGCCGCCCGAACAGCGGCAGGTCTATGTGCAGGTCGTGGAGGGCCTCCTCCAGCACGGCCTGAGAGGCCAGGTGTCCCCCCGCCTGCGTGAACGGCTGCGCCAGGCGGGCGTGGACCTGGACCGGCCGCTGTTGCCGCTCTACCCCGTGCCGCTCTGGGCGAGGTGCCTGGAGATCGTCGTCGAAGAGGTGTACCCGGGCCTGCCGCAAGCGGAGGGCTTCGCCCGGCTCGCCCGGGCACACGTGGAAGGCTACGGGGCCACGCTGCTGGGGCGCGCGGTGATGAGCGTGATGCGCGTGCTGGGCCCCCGGCGCATGGTGCAGCGGCTGCCGGAGGTGCTGCGCGGCACGGACAACTACACGGAGGTGACGCTCGTGGAGCGCGGCCCCGCGCACTTCGAGCTGCACTTCAACTCGAGCCTCAAGGGGCCCGGCTACGTGGAGGCCCTCTTCGAGGCCCTGCTGACCGCGGGCGGCGCGAAGGCGCCTCTCGCGACGAAGCTGTACGACGACGGCGAGCGCACCGAGTACTCGCTCACCTGGACGCAGGAGCCCTGAAGCTCACGTCGCCTGGATGAAGCGCACCGCGTCCTGCATGGATTCCGTGTCCGTGTGGCGCGTGAGGTACATCTCTTCACCCAGCAGCGAGTGGTAGATGGGCGGCAGCTCACGGTGCACGAGCAGCGACTTGCCCAGCCGTTCGACAATCTGCGCGTGGGAGTGCTTGTAGCGGCGGCCGTGACGGCGGGCGCTATGGCAGACGTGGTGGCGCGGCGTGTACTGGAAGTCCGCCACCGGGTCGCCCGTCACCACGCGGGCATAGAGCCGGTACACGTCGATGTCGCACGTGTAGTTCATCATGTCCGTCATGAAGCCGCCGGGCGGGCGCAGGTTGGCCTCCAGCACGACGAAGCGGCCGTCTGGCAGGCGGAAGAACTCCAGGTGGAACCAGCGCTCGCGCAGGCCGAACGCGGCGACGACCTGGCGGCCCAGCACGTCGAGCGCGGCGGGGATGTGCTGGAGGCTCCAGAAGGAGATGTCGCGCCGTTCGGTGACGGTCTCCATGCCGCCGTCGCTGTATTCGTGGCTGAGGTTGAAGACGATGACGCCGTGGCGGTCCACGATGCCGTCGTAGGTGACGATGGTGCCGCGCACGAAGGGCTGCGCGACGTAGGACGTGGGCAGCGGGTGCGCGAGCGCGGCGTCGACCTCCGCGTCGCTGGCGACCTTGAAGGTGTGGGCGGCGCCCACGCCCACGTCGGGCTTGAGCACAAGCGGATAGCCCACGCGGGCGGCGAACTCCTTCACCTGGTCCGCGTCGCGCACGCGCAGCAGGTCCGGGTGGGGGACGCCGGAGGCGTGGAAGACCTCGGCCATGCCGGACTTGGAGCGCAGCTTGAGGATGTCCGAGGGCTGGAGGCCGGGGACATGGAAGTCCTCGCGCAGGCGGGCTTCGACTTCGAGCCAGGACTCGTTGAGGGACTCGATGCGGTCCATGCGACCGTGGCGCCAGGTGAGGTAGCCGGTGGCGCGCACGAGGGCGTCGTAGTCGGTAAGGCTGGGGACGAAGAAGTATTCGCGAAGGGACTCGCGAAGTTCCTGGCGCAGGGACTCGTAGGGGGTGTCGCCAATGCCCAGCACGGTCACGCCACGCTCGCGCAGCGCGGTGGCGAAGTGGAAGTACTGGGAGGGGAAGTGGGGGGAGATGAAGACGAAGTTCATGGCTCCTGGCGGGCGAGTCCTCCGCTGGGGTGGACCATAGCGGCCCCGCCCGCGCCCTAGAAGCCCGCTGGGGAACAGTGTCCACCAGCGGCACTCGCACGGAGGGCCTGCACCGGGAACACTCGCGGCATGGCGGAGGATTCCAAGGCGTTCGCACAGGCGCGCGAGACGATGGGAAGGCACACCATCCCGGAACTCATCGACCTGCTGGAGAGCGAGGACGTCCGCACGCGCTTCCTGGCGGAGATGTGCCTGAGGGACGCGACGTCCACCTGACTCCACTTCCAGCCCGCGGGTCCGCGGGCCGAAAGGGAGGCAGCGGTGAAGGAGTGGCGCGACTGGTGGGCCGCGCGGAGGGACACGTTCAAGAAGCGCTGGGGCGATCGGAGCGGCGGCTGATGGCCTACCCCTGGTCGGGCCGAAGGTCGCCGACCCTGCCTGTCTGAACGATTTCCTGGAGGGCAGACGCGATGCGCTCTCGCGTGACGGAAGCGACAACCACGAGATTCCGCTCAAGAAACACGCTGCCGCCCTTCAGCGCATCGTCAACATCCTGGGTCAAGCGAGCCGGGTCGTACACAGTGAGCGTGTACCGACGCCCCTGAATCACCGCGACGACTCCGGGGAGCCAACCTTTGGCCTCGACCTCCCAAGCGGAGTCTTCGAAACCAGGAGGGAACTCCAGAACGATGTCGCTCATCACGGAACTCCGAGGAGGCGCTCCACTTCGTTGGTCACCCGCGCCTCGACCTTCGCCAGTTCGCTCAAGCGCTGCGGCTCGACCCGCTCTCGTTGCCAGCTCATGAAAAGGGGCAGGTACCAGAGCAGCGAGACCACACGCCGATCAAGAGGACCGCTCCCACCCGGCTCCATCCGCTTGAGCATCGTCAGCAGGGCGTCAGCCTTCGCTGAGTCGAAGTTTCCCATCCGGAGCTGGACCAGAAAGCCATCCTCGTCGGACCACGCCGCTTCAAGCGCTTCTTGTGCCTGGCTCATGTATCCCCAATCTTGGACCGGAGTGATGCCCCCCGGGCTGACACTCGCGTCTAAGCCATCCCGACTAATTCCGTTCAGGGGTGTTGGCCCAGATGGGGAGCCTGCCGCGCCTGCGGACGCGGCGCAGCAGGAGAACGGCCTCATCATAGAAGGCGTCACGGTCCGCCGTCAGCATGC